>NZ_VHTC01000001.1:0-218164 GCF_013048685.1 Vibrio sp. A8-1 | reverse complement strand
AATGTCAGTTCTGAGTGAAATCATCACGTCAGTCGTTGAGAAGAAACCGTACCCGAACGTTTTTGATCTATAAACTGCACATGCTTCTTCAGGCATGGTAAGTCAAGATACCTCGGTGAACGCTTACTAGGCTTTGGTTTGAGTAAAATCGGCCATCGGTTTCAGTACTGTACCTTGGCAACGAAATTTGGCATAACCGATGGATAATAGTGCACAAAATAATGCGGGAATAACCCAAAAGCCATGCCAAAGAAGATCAAAAAACTGGTCAAGTTCACGAATCACAATGCATAAGAAAAAACCTGCCACAAGGGTATAGAAACCACGGGCTTGTGGTAATTTGTAGGCCAGTTTTGCAAATAATAGTGCACTGATTAGAGCAAACAGTTCTTGGGTAATTTCGGTAGCTCCAATTTCTGGTACACCGTGTTGGAAAATGTTGAGATCCACATAGACCATGATGGGAGCCAGTAACGTTAAGAAAGTCAGTAATAGAGCTTCGAGAATGTGTCGTTGAACCGTCTGCCAAGCGGTAAGCTGTCTCATTGGGATATCCTAGTTATGGGGGAAATGGTTAATATATTATATGAACACTGTTTTTAATTTTAAGTTTTTACGTGACTCTTATCACGAAAATAAATTATTTTAATTTTTGTAATTATCTTGTCATTGAGGTAGATAGTGAAAACGAAACTGATTACACGTGCTGGTTATGAAAAGCTTAAGCAAGAGCATGATCATCTATGGCATGAAAAACGCCCGGAAATTACCAAGATTGTTACTTGGGCGGCCAGCCTAGGCGATCGCTCTGAAAATGCCGATTACACCTTCAATAAGCGTTTGTTGCGTCAGATCGATCGTCGGGTGCGCTATTTGCGTAAATTATTGCCAGAGTTGAAGATTGTTGATTACTCGCCACAGCAAGAGGGTAAAGTGTTTTTTGGTGCTTGGGTTGAGATTGAAAATGAAGCTGGCGAGATGAAAACCTTACGTATTGTCGGTCCAGAAGAGATTTATGGTGATGCCAAAGACTACATTTCCATTGACTCTCCGATGGCGCGCGCCTTGCTGAAAAAACAAGTCGATGAAGAAGTCACCGTAAAAACCCCAACCGGTGATAAACTCTGGTTTATTAATACCATTCGTTACGAAAAATAGTTACCCCATTGGTTCGTCAAGTTGGGGCTAGGAAAAATATGCACAAAAAAAACAGACCGACTCTGCAAGATATTGCTGATCAAGTCGGCATTACCAAAATGACCGTCTCGCGTTACATGCGCGATCCTAATTCTGTGGCGCAAGTTACCCAACAAAAAATCGCCGCGGTGGTTGAGCAGCTTGGTTATATCCATAACCGTGTACCGGCGATCATGTCTAAATCGTCCAGTCGGGCCATTGGGATCATATTGCCTTCGCTCTCTAACCAAGTGTTTGCTCATTTGGTGCAAGGCATCGAAGAGGTTACTCAGGCCGCAGGCTACGATACCTTAATTGCCCACACCGGTTATAACCCCCAAGTTGAAGAAAACAAAATTGCCGCGTTTCTTTCTTATCGGGTGGATGGCCTAATTTTAACCGAAACCAATCATACTGAGCGCAGTCGGCAAATGCTCAAATCCGCGGGGATTCCGGTGGTTGAAACGATGGAAATCCCGACTCAGCCGATTGATATGGCAGTGGGGCTGGATCACGAACAGATCTCGTATCAAGTGGTGCAGCAGATGATTGCCCGTGGTCGACAGCAGGTTATCTATCTTGGCGCTCGGTTAGACACGCGAACTCAACTGCGTCGGCAAGGTTATGAGCGAGCAATGCGTGAAGCGGGTCTTCAGCCGATGCAGGTGTCCACTGGTGAGCATTCCAGTTTTACCTTGGGCGGTATTTTGCTACAACAGGCGTTGCAACAGTACCCAGCGCTGGATGGTATTTTTTGTACTAATGATGATTTAGCGGTCGGGGCGATGATGTATTGTCATCACCATCGTATTGCGGTTCCGCAGCAGATTGCCGTAGTGGGGTACAATGCGTTGGATATCGGGCAGGCGATTATCCCTCGTCTAACCAGTGTGGAAACGCCCCGCTTGGCGATTGGTAAAAAAAGTGCCGAGCTATTGCTGGCGGCACTCTCTGGTCAAGCTGTCGAGCCGAAGGTTTATGATTTAGGCTATCGATTAACCCATGGCGAAAGCTGGTAATTGCTTGCGCTGTCTAGCGATTAACGGGTGAATAAAAAGCTCGCGCCTTGATCCGCCGAAGTCACGTGTTGGCGAGCGAGGGTGAACAGCTCTCGCCCCCAACTCTGTTGATCCTGTTCAGTCAGCGCTGGCTGCGCCACGCGTTGACTTAAATCGTCTAAACAGGTGAGCTCACCCTTGGTGGCATCCAATCTCAGTAAATCACCATCGCGCAGTAATCCTATCGCGCCACCGCGCAGTGCTTCAGGAGAGACGTGGATCGCGGCGGGGATTTTTCCTGAAGCGCCAGATAAGCGACCATCGGTCACCAATGCGATTTTAAAGCCGGCCTTTTGTACATTGCCGAGGATTGGCATCAATTTATGCAGTTCAGGCATACCATTGGCCGCTGGGCCGCTGTAACGAACCACCACAATGCAATCTTGATTCAGCTCGCCGCGTTGATAAGCCGCTTCCACGTCATGTTGTGAATTAAACACTTTAGCGGGAGCCTCAACGATATGATGAGAGGGTTTGACTGCCGAGACTTTGATCACCGCTTGGCCAAGGTTACCGCTCAGTACCTTAATCCCTCCGGTTGATTGAAATTGCTGATGCTGAGCGGCGATCACGCTGGCATCCAGCGTCTCATCGCAAGCTTGCCAACTGAGTTGCCCCTCGGTTAACACCGGGCGAGTTAATTGATCGGCAAACTGACCGAAAGCGGGCGTGACATCGGTATGCAGCAGATCTCGCTCATTGAGACGGGTGAGCAGCATCGGTACTCCTCCCGCCGCCTCAAAAGCATTAATATCAGCGCTACCATTCGGATAAATATTGGTTAATAACGGCACGATTTGCGACAAATCGCTGATGTCCTGCCAAGTTAAGAGCAGCCCAGCGGCTCGTGCAACCGCGAGCATGTGAATGGTGTGATTGGTACTGCCACCCGAAGCCAGTAAGGCGACAACGCCATTGACCAAACTTTTCTCGTTGATCACTGTACTCAGTGGTCGGTAATTCGGTGTGCCCGGAGCCATCGCTGCAATCGCGTTGGCCGCATAGGCGGTTAAGGCATGACGTAATGGATTATTCGGTGCAACAAAAGCAGACCCAGGTAGCATCAAACCCATGGCTTCAAACACCAATTGATTGGTGTTGGCGGTGCCGTAAAAGGTACACGTACCGGGGGAGTGATAAGAATGACACTCCATATCGAGCAGTGCTTCGCGGCCGACTTGCCCCGCGCTGTATTGCTGGCGAATCTCGACTTTTTGTTCATTACTGATCCCAGTGCCCATTGGGCCCGCGGGAATAAAAGCGGTCGGTAGGTGAGCATAACTGAGCGCGCCCATTAATTGTCCCGGGGCAATTTTATCGCAGATACCAAGCAGTAAAGTGCCATCAAACATATTGTGGCTAAGCGACATCGCGGTGGCTTGGGCTATCATATCTCGGGAGAACAGCGACATATCCATCCCTGGCTGACCTTGAGTCACGCCATCGCACATCGCCGGTACGCCACCGGCGACTTGCGCCGTGTGTCCACTGGTCTGTAACGCGGCTTTGATGCGCGCAGGGTAATCCAGATACACTTGATGGGCACTGAGCATGTCATTATAGGCGGTGATGATCGCAAGGTTTGATTTGGTTAAATCAAGAATATGTGATTTTTCGCTTTGACAAGAGGCCGCAATCGCATGAGCTAAGTTACCGCATGATAAACTGGCTTTGCCTTTTCCTGCGGCGAGTTGTTGAGCGGTTCTAGTTAAAAATGCGTGACGAAGTTCACGACTGCGCTGTGCAATTCGTTCGGTGACTTGCAAGAGGAGCGGCTGAGTCATGGTTATTCCTCCCGAGCTTGTAGGGCGAGGATCGCTTGATTGACCACTTCCTCAATGTCACCGTCAATACTGATGGTGAGAACATCGTGTTCTGTTTCGCTGGGGCGTTCTAAGGTAGCAAATTGGCTATCGAGCATGCTGGTTTTCATAAAGTGACCCTGCCGCGCTTGCATCCGTTCTATAATCAGTGCTTTATCACCGTCCAGAAACAGAAACGTCACCTGTTGATTGCCATCGCGAATTTGATCGCGATAGCTTTTTTTCAGAGCCGAACAGACGATGATGCCTTGCTCACTCTTATTTTCTAAGCTAAAAGCCGCGTCACGAATCCGTTCTAACCAAGGGGCGCGGTCGTGGTCATTGAGTGGCTGACCTTGGCGCATTTTTTCAATGTTGGCGCGAGGATGCAAATCATCACCATCGATAAATTTTGCTTGCAGACGTTCAGCAATGCGTGCCCCAATGGTGCTTTTTCCACAGCCACTGACACCCATCACAATAATGCTTTTACCAGTCATATCGACTCCTTAGTCCGAGATCTGAGCGAGATCCCAATTTTTAACTTTGCCTAACGAATTGGCTTTATCTTAATCTTGTTATCGGTAACATGTTACCCGTAACTTATAGATTTGTGAACCGAAACACAAACATCCCATTCTTGATAAAGGTGAACGAAATGGACCAAATAGCACATAGCCCTACCTATCTGTTGTTGCTCGCCCTTGCGGCGATCGTTGCTCTACTGTTTTTGATCATGAAGTTAAAAGTCCATGCTTTTGCTTCATTAACGTTAGTCAGTTTCGGCACCGCACTGGCCGCTGGCATTCCAGCAGGTCAAGTGGTGCCGAGCATGATGTCTGGATTCGGCGGCACGCTCGCTTCTGTTGCTTTACTGGTTGGTTTAGGAGCCATGATTGGTAAGATTTTAGAAGTGACGGGCGGGGCAAAAGTCTTAGCTGATACCCTAATCGGTCGGTTCGGAGAACAGCGTGCGCCTCTGGCCCTCGGTGTTGCCTCATTATTGTTTGGTTTTCCGATCTTTTTTGATGCCGGCTTAATCGTCATGATGCCGATTTTGTTTAGCGTCGCGAAACGCTTTGGCGGTTCAACACTCAAATACGCTTTGCCAGCGGCGGGTGCGTTTGCGGTGATGCATGCGTTTGTTCCTCCGCATCCCGGCCCAGTTGCTGCCGCTGAGTTACTTGGCGCTGATATTGGTCTGTTGTTAGTGGTGGGTTTACTGGTGGCGATCCCGACTTGGTATCTTGGCTCGTATTTGTTTGGTCTTTATTGCGGTGAAAAATTTAACTTACCGCTCTCTAAAGCCTTTTTAAATGCCGAAGTAATGTTTAAAGACAAAGCGGATTTACCGAAATTTTCTACCGTACTGTTTATTTTGGTTCTACCTGTATTGTTGATCTTCTTGGATACCGGGTTAAATACGTTAGCGGTGGCTGGTGTGCTGGACGGTCAGCAGCCTTGGATTGAATTTTTACGCATGCTAGGAAAAACGCCGATTGCGTTACTTATCACGCTATTGGTGTGTTTATTCACCTTTGCTGGTAAATATGGCATGAGTAAGCTAGAAAAATTGTGTACCGATGCGTTAGCCCCGATCTGTGCCGTTATTTTAGTCACTGGTGCAGGCGGTATGTTTGGTGGCGTATTACGTTCTAGTGGTATTGGCCAAGCCCTAGCCGATGTATTAGCCCATACTGGCATGCCAGTGATTGTCGCTGCTTTTGTGATTTCGACGTGCTTACGGGTTGCGCAAGGCTCAGCCACGGTTGCCTTAACCACCACGGCGGCGCTGATGGCACCGATTGTTGCGCAAACCACAGGTTTGTCAGAGTTAGACTTATGCTTTATCGTGATTGCTATTGCTGGTGGCGCGAC
Organism: Vibrio sp. A8-1; assembly: GCF_013048685.1. Classification (NCBI taxonomy): domain Bacteria; kingdom Pseudomonadati; phylum Pseudomonadota; class Gammaproteobacteria; order Vibrionales; family Vibrionaceae; genus Vibrio; species Vibrio sp. A8-1. Next base: position 212,250 of record NZ_VHTC01000001.1, on the reverse strand, counting down.
GGTGCTGTCTCACTTTAATGATTCTGGTTTCTGGTTGGTCTCTCGCTTGCTGGAAATGGATGAAAAAACTACGCTCAAAACGTGGACGGTAATGGAAACGCTACTGGGTAGTATTGCGTTTATTATTGTCGCCACTCTCAGCTATCTTCTATAAGGTTTAGGTATGATGACTCTTGAACAGCGCTTGGCGCAGATAAAAATTGTTCCTGTGATTGCGATTAACCATGCTCAGCAAGCGCTGCCGCTGGCCAAAGTATTGATGGAAAATGGCCTGCCGTGCGCGGAAATCACTTTTCGTACAGAGGCGGCGCAAGAGGCTATTCGTCTGATGCGCGACGCGTATCCTGAGATGTTGATTGGCGCTGGGACGGTGCTAACCACGGCGCAAGTCGATCAAGCTCAGCAAGCGGGAGCGGATTTCATTGTTAGCCCAGGGCTCAATCCCACCACAGTGAAATATTGTCAGCAACGTGGCATCGCCATTGTGCCAGGGGTGAATAACCCCAGCTTAGTCGAGCAAGCGATGGAACTTGGTTTGCGCACGTTGAAGTTTTTCCCTGCCGAGCCTTCTGGCGGCGTCGCCATGCTCAAAGCGCTCAGCGCCGTTTATCCGGTCAAATTTATGCCAACGGGGGGCATCAGTGCGGCTAATGTGCAGCACTATTTGGATTTACCATCGGTCGTGGCTTGTGGTGGCACTTGGATGGTGCCGACAGACCTGATGGATAAAGGTGATTGGCCAGCGATTGCTAAGTTGGTACGCGAGCTGTAACGTTTTATCGGTCCTTGGCACCATGCAGAGATAACTGTCTAAGCCAACCGTGATGGTTGGCTTTCTTGATCAATCGATGCCTTATTTTATCTTTTCTAGCGATACGTAAGCGTTAAAGCTTGAAATAAGGGGCTTTTTTGGCTTCGATTATCCGTTATGATGAGTAGTCGGTCGAAAACAGGTAATAAATGCTAACAATTCTTTAAATTGCTCACCGTGCAACAGTGTTACATTTTGTTTGCCCTCATCTGTGCGGGTGTCATCTCTTTTTAGTGGGATCAGTGGACATGCAAGAAAACTATAAAATTTTAGTGGTTGATGATGATGCGCGTTTGCGTGCATTGCTCGAGCGTTACTTATCTGAACAAGGTTTCCAAGTTCGTAGCGTTGCCAATAGCGAGCAAATGGATCGGCTGTTAACCCGTGAAACTTTCCATTTGATGGTGCTCGATCTGATGCTGCCGGGCGAAGATGGCTTATCGATTTGTCGTCGTTTAAGAAATGCCAATAATCTTATTCCGATTTTAATGCTGACGGCAAAAGGCGACGAGATTGATCGCATCGTAGGTTTAGAAGTGGGGGCGGATGATTATTTGCCGAAACCCTTTAACCCTCGTGAACTGCTGGCGCGGATTAAAGCGGTATTACGTCGCCAAGTAATTGAAGCGCCCGGTGCGCCGAGTGCTGAAGATACGATTGTCGAATTTGGTGAGTTTCGTTTAAATCTGGGTACGCGAGAAATGTTTCGTGGTGATGAAGCGATGCCACTGACTTCTGGTGAGTTTGCGGTATTAAAAGCTTTAGTGACCAATGCTCGTGAGCCTTTGTCACGTGACAAATTAATGAATATGGCTCGTGGTCGAGAATACTCAGCGATGGAGCGTTCTATCGATGTGCAAATTTCTCGTTTGCGCCGTATGTTAGAGGTTGACCCAAGCAAACCGCGTTATATTCAAACGGTGTGGGGCTTAGGTTACGTCTTTGTGCCAGATGGTAAAGCCGCCAGTTAAGATTATTATCTGCAGCCAGTGTTCAAGATGTCCACTGGCTGTTATCGTTTTATCCCTCCATTATTCTCACACCTTAGGTGCACTATGCGAATCCGTAGTTCATTTACCCAAACGATTCTGCTGTTTTTTACCCTCTTGGTTGCCAGTCAAGCGTATTCCTATTTTGCGCTGATTAATTATGCGCTGATCCCAAGCTTGCAGCAGTTCAATAAAATTCTCAGCCATGAAATCAGTTTGATGTTGGATGATAGCTTTACCGATGCTGAGCCTAATTTAGATCGATCGCTACGTTTGCGGGTGTTGGAAAAGCTTGGGGTTGAGATCTTTAGTGATGATGGTCCGGCGGCGGATGAGTTTCAACGTGCGATCAGTATCGATTTGATGAGCGATAAAATGAGCGAAGAACTGGGCTCTCCGACGGAAGTACGCATGGGCGTTGGAGCAGAAAGTTATATTTTATGGATGAAAATCGAACAGTTACCTGAGCAAATCTTACGTATTCCGCTGACTGAATTACGGGAAGATGATTTTGCTCCCCTGTTTCGTAACAGTATTTTTGTCGCCGTACTGATCTTGGTTGGAGGATGGTTGTTCATTCGCTTGCAAAATCGTCCTTTGATTGCGTTAGAAAGAGCCGCTTTGGCGGTCGGACGAGGTGAGATCCCGCCGCCAATTGTAGAGAGTGGGGCCAGTGAAATTCGCGCGGTAACTCGCGCATTTAATCAAATGTCACAAGGCATTCAAGCGCTGGAAGAAGACCGAGCCTTATTGATGGCGGGAATCAGTCATGATTTGCGAACGCCACTAACGCGAATCCGCTTAGCAACCGAAATGATGTCCCCTCAAGATAGTTATCTCGCTGAAGGGATCATTAGCGATACCGAGGAGTGTAACGAGATCATCAGCCAGTTTATGGACTACTTAAAGCCGGTTGATAAACAAACTTTTCAAGCGGTCGACCTCAATGAGATTGCTGGAGACATTGCCAGTTCCGAAGGTGGTTATGAGCTGCACATTGAAACGGATTTTCAAGCCGCGATTGAGCCAGTATTTGGCAATCCTATTGCCATTAAACGGGCGGTGAGCAACTTAGTGGTGAACGCGTTACGTTATGGCAATGGCTGGGTGAAAATCAGTACTGGGGTAACGGCGGATAAACGTATGGCTTGGGTCTGTGTTGAAGACAATGGTCCAGGGATTGATCCGAGCCAAGTGCAAAAGGTCTTTGAGCCCTTTATTCGAGGCGATACTGCGCGAGGCAGTGAAGGCACTGGCCTTGGGTTGGCGATTGTAAAACGTATCGTTGGTCAGCATCATGGCGCGGTTGTTTTAAATAATCGTAGCGAAGGTGGCCTTAAAATTCAGCTCAGTTTTCCAACCAAGTAAGCCTGGCAGTCTTCAGTCAGGGATCAAGCCGGTTAGCGTATCGCCAACCGGCTTAATTATTTGAACTCGCTTATGGTTGCTCAGTGACGGTGGTTTCTGACTCTTGGCGAGTCGAGTGCTCCGGCAATAAGAGATTGAGTAGAATCGCGGTAATGCCACCTGCGGCAACACCAGAAGAGAAAATACTTTTGATGATTTCTGGCATAAATTGCAGAATTTCAGGTTTTTGCGCAATGCCTAATCCCATCGAGAAAGACAGTGCCATGATTAAAATCGCTCGGCGATCAAGCTCAACTCGTGAAATGATTCGTACCCCAGCGGCGGCAATCGTACCGAACATGACAATCGTTGCGCCACCCAGTACCGGCTCTGGAATTAACTGCACAAAGCTTGCTACACCGGGAAATAGCCCAAGTAACATCAGCATCGCCGCGATGAAATAACCGACATAACGGCTGGCAACGCCAGTTAATAATATCACCCCATTATTTTGGCTAAAGGTTGAGTTAGGGAAACTATTCAGCAGTGCGGCGAGAGCGGAGTTAATCCCATCAGCCAGTACGCCTCCTTTGATACGCTTCATATAGACTGGGCCTTTGACCGGTTCTCCTGAGACTTCCGAGGTCGCAGTGATATCGCCAATCGCTTCTAACGCCGTGATCAAAAAAATCAACACTAATGGAATGAATAAAGACCAATCAAAGCTTAGCCCATATTGCATTGGGATAGGCAGGGCGATGAGACTGTTTTGAGGGCGCTGTGTGGTATCGACCATGCCGAGTAAGTAAGCCATGATATAACCGACCAGCATAGCGATGACGATAGAGGCAACGCGAATATACGGATTGCGAGCTCGGTTAAGGATCACGATAAGCGCTAATACGGTGCCTGCTAAAGCGAGTTTATCAAGGCTACCAAAGCTACCATCACTCAGTGCGCTGTAGCCGCCTCCGATAGAGACTAAGCCGACTTGGACTAAGGTCAAACCGATTAACGTTACTACGATACCAGAAACTAAAGGGGTAATGATCCGCTGGGCAAACTGCAGCACACGTGATAGTAAAATTTCAGAAAAAGAAGCGACTAAAATGGTACCAAAAATCGCCGCCATCATAGTGGCGATATCCGCTCCGCCCGCTTTCAGCGCGAGGCCCGCGCCAATGATTGGCCCCAGAAAGTTAAAGCTGGTGCCTTGAATCGAGAGCAGTCCCGAGCCAATCGGCCCGAAGGTTCGGATCTGAATAAAAGATGAAAGACCAGAGGCAAACAGCGACATACTAATAATGGTATTGGTTTGATCGGCCGGAACCCCTAACGCTTGGCAAATGATCAATGACGGTGTGATGACGGCAACGAACATCGCCAGTAAATGCTGGATCGCGGCGAATAAAGTTTGGGGCAAAGGCGGGCGCTCATTTAATTGATAGATCAATTCAGAGGGACGCGTATCGTGTTGGTGACTCATGATGGTATCCTAAAATGACAGTCGATGACGTGCGCTGAATGGGTCGTCACCGTTGAGTTTTTATCGCCTGTGATTGCTGTTAATCAGGCTCAACTCTGAGTTGACCAAGCCGGATTCTCTGCTTGCTATAGTCCAGTGCTAGTAGAGAAATCGTCATCTTGGTGATTTTGGGCGAGGATTATAGAGCCTTAATCAGAAAAAGCAAACGTTTGCTTTTCAATGTATCAATAAGAGGTAACAGACATCATTGTACGTTCAAGTAACACGAAAACGAGAATGTGGTGAATATTATGCTTTGGCGTAGACTTCGCGCTCACCGAGCCAGCGTTCAATAATCGCATCAGCATGAGTGGGGTAGTGATCATGAATGTGCCGTGCCATTCTTTGTACTTCTGGTATCAAGCGTTGATCACGGACCAGATCGGCAATTTTGAAATCAGCTAATCCGGTTTGTTTCGTGCCCAATAATTCACCCGGACCACGAATTTCAAGATCGCGCTGAGCAATCACAAAACCATCGTTGCTTTCCCTTAATACAGCCAAACGTTTTTGCGCGGTTTTCGATAAGGGTGAACGGTACAGCAGCACACAGTGACTGGCGACAGAGCCTCGACCGACTCGGCCACGCAATTGATGCAATTGTGCTAAACCTAATCGCTCTGGATTTTCAATGATCATCAAGCTAGCGTTCGGTACATCGACGCCGACTTCAATGACGGTGGTTGCCACTAACAGGTGCAATTGATTGTCTTTAAAGGCTTGCATCACCTGCAGTTTTTCCGCGGGTTTCATGCGCCCATGGACCAAGCCAATCTTAAGTTCAGTCAACTGGCGCTGTAGTTCTTCAGCGGTATCGGCCGCAGCTTGCGCCTCCAGCACTTCAGATTCATCAATTAAAGTACAGACCCAATAAGCTTGTTTATGCTCATGCAGGCAAGCATGACGAACCCGTTCGATGATATCACTGCGCTTGGTATCCGGAATCGCCACGGTTTGGATGGGCGTTCGTCCGGGAGGCAGTTCATCAATAATTGAAGTTTCTAAATCCGCATAGGCGGTCATGGCAAGAGTACGTGGGATCGGGGTCGCAGTCATAATTAACTGGTGTGGATAAGCACCTTGTTTTACGCCTTTTTCACGTAGCTCTAAACGTTGATGTACGCCAAAGCGATGCTGTTCATCAATAATGACTAACGCAAGGTGATCAAACTCAACCTGCTCTTGAAAAAGCGCATGGGTGCCAACGACCATTTTCGCGGTGCCACTGGCAATCTGCGTTAATTCAGTTTGCCGAGCTTTGCCTTTTAGTTTACCGGCAAGCCAAGCGACTTGAATTCCTAACGGAGCAAACCAGTTGGCGAAGTTTGCCGCATGTTGTTCGGCCAGTAATTCGGTTGGGGCCATCAGCGCCACTTGATAACCGTGTTCAATGGCTCTGAGTGCGGCTAAAGCGGCGACTAACGTTTTACCGGAACCGACATCTCCTTGCACTAGGCGCATCATTGGATGGGCTTGGCTAAGATCGGTTTCAATCTCTTCTACGACTCGTGTTTGTGCTTGAGTTGGTTGAAACGGCAGCAGGGTAAGAAATTGTTTTTTGAGTTGGCCTTGAGTGATGAGAGGCAGCGCCGCGTCTTGTTGACCTTTGCTACGCACCGCGAGCATGGAGAGGTTTTGCGCTAATAACTCCTCGATGATCAGGCGAACTTGAGCGGGATGACGTCCTTCATCAAATTGGCTCAGGTCGATATCAGTAGGCGGGCGATGCAAAATATGCAGCGCTTGAGCGAGGCTGATCTGTTTATCGTACAATCCATCAGGCATCAGTTCTTGTACCGCGGCTTTATCGAGTAGCGCAAGAGCTTGTTCGGTTAAGCTGCGCAGTGTGCTTTGCCTTAGGCCTTCCGTGGTTGGATAAACAGGGGTCAGGGTTGCCTCTTCGGGTTGTGTGTCTTGTGGCTGAGTATAAAGCTGATAATCGGGATGGATGATCTCCAGTCCGTGATTTCCGGGTTTGATCTCGCCAAACGCATAAATCACCTTACCAATCGCAAAGCTATTTTTCATCGCTGCAGTAAAATTGAAAAAACGTAGCGTGAGAGATCCATTACCATCACTGATCTTTACGGTGAGCATTTTCCGCCGCCCAAAATGGGTATCAGTGGCGGTTATTTTACCTTGAACTGCTGCCCATAATCCTGGATGTAGCTTGACCATCGGATAGATGCGTGAACGGTCTTCATAACGCAGTGGAAGATGAAACAGCAGATCCTGTACATTGCTTAAGCCAACTTTAACAAGCTTTTCCGCGACTTTAGCGCCGACACCCGAGAGCGATGTTAATGGTATTGCGGAAAGAAGCTGCGACATAATATCAACCAGTTAATCAGAAATGGTACGTGTTATTCAATCATTGAGCTGTGTATTTGTACAGTTAAATTATGCGCGCTGCATCGCGTCCCACCATTTTTTATCAGCGATGATCTGCCCTTGATCGTCCAATAATGGGTATGCCAGTCCTTTACGTTTGGCGACTTTAGCCAAAACCGGATGACCGCGTTCAAACAAAATACGCTGAATTGTTGCTTGGGATAGGGCGCTTTGTTCGCGGTCATACATCCCAGCTTGCTGACGCTGGCGCTGCGCTTCATATAAGATCAGCGCACTAGCCACCGAAACATTCAAGGATTGAACCATACCCACCATGGGAATAACAATATCATGATCGGCCAATTGTAAGGCCTGTGGCGAGATGCCTGACTTTTCACTGCCGAAAATGATGGCGGTGGGTTGGGTGTAATCAATCGCTCGAAAATCGATAGCGTGCTCGGATAAATTGGTCACCAATATTTGCATGCCGGTCTCTTTTAAGTGACTGACGGCCTCTAGCGTGCTGTTGTGAGTCTGGACTTCAACCCAATTGCGCGCTCCTGCCGATGTGTGGCTTAAGGTGCGCATTTGTTCGTTTGGCCATACAGCATGAATTTGGTGTAACCCAACCGCATCGGCGGTGCGGATCACTGCAGAGACATTATTCGGTTTGTGGACTTCTTCCAAACAGACGGTTAAATCGGTTTGACGGGCTTTAAGCACATCTTGAATGCGTTGATAACGTTCTAAATTCATAAATCTATTTATGTGCTCGCGTTGTGCTGCACACCTTTTCTTAGTCAGTCTATTGCTAATAAAAAAGCCCTGATTCAGGGCTTTCTGTGCGTTAATGGGTTAGTACTTTCTACGCCGCACTTTTAAGGCGTTTGGCATCACGCGGATTTTTCGCATGATCCCCGCTAAGTGGACTCGGTCTTTGGTGCTTAACAGTACCGTCACGGTATACAAACGGCCATCGCGCTCTTCGGTAGAGAGGCCGTGAATGTTTGAACCGGTATTGGAAATAACATTGGTTAAATCGGCCAGCGCACCTTGACGATTGTGCATATCCACCGTCAGTTCAGCGATAAAGTCTTGGTCGTAATCTTTGGTCCATTCCACCGCCATGTATTTATCGGGCTCTCGTTGGTAGCCGCGTACATTTGGACAGGTTTCACGGTGTACAACCAAGCCGCGTCCCGGAGAAACATGAGCAATGATCGAATCATCAGGGATTGGATGGCAGCAATTAGCGAAGGTTAATAAAATGCCTTCTGCGCCGCGGATAGGCAATTTTTTCTTCGCCGAACCGTCAGGGTTTTCTGTTTCGTTGAGCTCATCGGCATTGCCCAGTAAGCGACGTGCGATGACGATACTCATTAGTTCACCCAAACCAATCGCGGCGAGTAAATCTTGCTCGTTAGCGATTTTAAGTTCACTTAATACATGGGCAAAATTTTCTGGGCTGATGTCGGCCAGTGAGCGCTCACCGAGGGCGTGGTTGAGCAGTCGGCGACCTAAGGTGATTGACTCTTCGCGGCGCATGGTTTTCAGCACTTGGCGAATTTTAGTTCGCGCCCGAGAGGTCACCACATAGTTGAGCCAAGCGGCGTTTGGTCTTGCGCCGGGCGCACTGATAATCTCAACGGTTTGACCATTTTTAAGTGGTTTGCTCAGCGGGTAAGGGTTGCGATCGACTCGTGAACCCACGCAAGTATTACCCACATCAGTATGAACCGCGTAAGCAAAATCGACCGCGGTAGCGCCCATCGGCAGTTCCACGATGCGCCCTTTGGGAGTAAAGACGTAGATTTCATCGGGGAAGAGATCCGATTTTACGTTTTCAATAAATTCAAACGAGTTACCCGCGCTTTGTTGTAGCTCAAGTAAACTTTGCATCCAACGCTGGGCTTTGACTTGCGCCGTGGTGCCTCCTCGTTCGCCATTAGCTTTATAAGACCAATGAGCGGCAACCCCTTTGTCGGCCATTTGATCCATATCTTCGGTGCGAATTTGCACTTCGACAGGGACGCCATGTGGGCCGACCATGGAGGTATGTAACGATTGATAGCCGTTGGCTTTAGGGACCGCGATGTAATCTTTCACTCGCCCTGGGCGTGGTTTATATAGGCTATGGACTTGGCCCAATACGCGATAACAGGTATCGGCCGAATCGACAATCACTCGAAAGGCGTAGATATCCATAATGGTGTGAAAGCGCTGTTCTTTAGTCTTCATCTTGTTATAGATGGAATAAAGATTTTTCTCTCGGCCAACCACTCGCGCTGAGAGGTTGACTTCTCGTAAGCGATCTTCAATTTCACTATGGATGCGTTGAATCATCTCTTTGCGATTACCACGAGCCGCTTTGACCACTTCTTTGAGGACCCGAAAGCGATTCGGATATAAGGCTTCAAAACCGAGCTCTTCGAGCTCGGTTTTAATATTATGGATACCTAAGCGGTGAGCGAGAGGGGCATAGATCTCTAATGTTTCACGGGCAATTCGCCGTTTTTTATCGGGACGCAACGCACCGAGCGTACGCATGTTGTGCGTACGGTCAGAGAGTTTGATCAAGATGACTCGAATGTCTTGCACCATCGCTAGCACCATTTTGCGAAAATTTTCCGCTTGGGCTTCTTTACGATCGCGAAACTTGAGTTTATCCAGTTTAGACACACCATCGACCAGTTCGGCGACAGCGCTCCCAAATTGGGCTTCTAGTTGTGCTTTAGTGGCAGAGGTATCTTCGATAACATCGTGCAGCAAGGCCGCTTGCAGTGTTTCTAAATCCAAACGCATTTCTGCTAGGATTCGAGCCACTGCAACAGGGTGGATAATATACGGTTCCCCGCTTGAGCGGGTTTGCCCTTCATGAGCATCTCTTGCCACTAGGTAAGATTGGCGCAGAGCCTCTATTTGAGGCTCTGTGAGATATTCTTGGACAACACTTTTGAGGCTATCGAATAGATACAAATTTCAGGCCCGTCAGTTGAATCCTTGCTGATACAGAATTAGCGGTTATGAACGATGCTGCTTACCGCGGCTAATTCTGCTGCTTCTTGCTCTTGTTGCTCTTGACGCTCACGATTATCAAGTACATCTTTCGTGATCAGACCTTCTTCGATTTCGCGTAGAGCGATAACCGTGGTCTTATCGTTCTCTTCCGGCACTAGAGCGTCTTTACCGCCCGTTTGAATTTGACGAGCGCGGCGAGCCGCAATCAGAACTAAGTCGAAACGGTTGCCAACTTTTTCAACAGCGTCTTGAACAGTTACGCGTGCCATGAGAACTCCAAATAGTTAACTAAAATAGGGTTGATTGTAAAGTATACAGCCTAACGCTAACAGATACTAGCGACAGGCGATGCCCAAATTACATCGTCATCCAACGCAAGTCAGCCGTGTTAGTGATGGCGACTTTCGTTGGTGGACAAGGCGGGGTTATTCCGCCAATAAAGCCGCGATCATCGATTGATATTTAGCGGCTTGTTTATCTTGCTTTAATCTTTCTGCGCGTAAGATGGCTTTAAAGTCCATCAAAGCGACATCGAAGTCGTCATTGACGATCACATAGTCGTATTCACAATAGTGAGAGATCTCAGAGCGAGCTTCGCTCATACGTTTAGCAATCACGGCTACGCTGTCTTGTCCACGTGTATTCAACCGGCGCTCCAGCTCTTCTTTGGATGGCGGTAGAATAAATACGCTTTTTGCGTGAGGCATTTGCTGGCGAATTTGTTGCGCGCCTTGCCAATCAATATCTAGGAAAACATCAATGCCTTTCTCTAGCGTATCTTCGATCCAGACTCGCGAGGTTCCGTAGTAATTCCCGAACACTTCGGCGTATTCGAGGAATTCACCTTGCTCAATCAGTGCTTCAAATTGTTCTTTTTGCACAAAGTGATAATGCACGCCATCTTGCTCTCCAGGCCGCATTCCACGAGTGGTATGTGAGACGGAAACCTTCATCGCATAGGTTGGGTTTCGTTCCAATAGTCCTGCAATTAGGCTAGATTTTCCTGCGCCACTAGGTGCAGAGACAATATACAGAGTACCTTTGCCCATTTATTCGGTTCCACGTTTGAGTTGGAAGATGAGAGAAACGCTATTTTATCATTGTAAATTAACGCTAGTTTTATCTTAAGACTAGCACTGACCCAGTGTAATGCCGTTTAGAAAGTGGCAATTTCGGTCAGAAAAATGGACGCGAAGAGTAGCATGATCCAGCGGATCGGCTCAAGTAAAAGCTGTGGCTATCTCGATAGGCTAATCTGTGTACAGAAAAATTTCTTATTGAAGATAACGATTGCTTAATAAGTAACCCTTGCGAGCTTATCCTGTTTGCGTATAATCGCCGCCCTTAATTCAGCAATTGTTGTTCGATTAAGTAACATTATTAACTGAAGCTGCGGCTTCCCTTTGGGTTCCCTCGCCCCCAAACCAAACTAAAAAGGTCCAATATGAGTCCGTTTACTCCTGCTCAGTTGCGCAAAGCGCTGGTGTATTTAGTGTTATTTCATTTGGTGATTATTGCGTCAAGTAATTACCTTGTTCAACTACCGTTCACACTGTTTGGTTTTCACACCACGTGGGGCGCGTTTACGTTTCCTTTTATCTTCCTTGCCACCGATTTAACGGTACGTATTTTTGGTGCTGGTTTAGCGCGTAGAATCATCTTTTGGGTGATGCTTCCTGCGCTTGCGGTTTCCTATTTGTTATCGGTGATTTTCTTTGAAGGCCAGTTCCAAGGTTTCACACCACTCAGTGAATTTAACTTGTTTGTTGCGCGTATTGCGGTAGCGAGTTTTATGGCTTATTTGCTGGGGCAGATCTTAGATGTGCATGTCTTTAATCGCCTAAGACAGATGAAACAATGGTGGGTAGCGCCAACCGCGTCAACCCTATTCGGTAATGCACTGGATACAGTAGCCTTTTTTGCAATTGCTTTTTACCAAAGTCCAGATCCGTTCATGGCTGAGCATTGGACTGAGATTGCTTTGGTCGATTATGGTTTGAAGCTCTTGATCAGCTTAGGTCTATTTGTTCCGATGTATGGGGTGCTACTGAATTATTTAATTAATAAATTGACCTTGGTTAAACCCGAAACGTCAGGTAAGCCGATCAAGATATGAATAATCAGCCCAGCATAATGCTGGGCTGAATTGCACTTAAAGCGACGGACCGTTTAATGTTAGCCAGTCATGCCTTACTCGAGACAGCAAAACGCTGATAATCACTAAGCTTATTTTTAACGTTGGGTTAGTTTCGCTGACACAATAAAAGCAATAATCGATCATCGGCTGCTAGCTTGTACCAACCGGCTGTTAAGTTTTCTTCTGTCGCAGGGATCTGTAAATCTTCGCTAAAATCTGCGCGGGCACCGGCCTCACAATCCACGACTTGATGTACGCGTCTGGCATGCATTCGTCGTTCAAAAAAATATAAGTCAACCAGAACTAATGCAGAGTAGCGTTGATTAACGCTGGCATTATTAATATCAGCGGCAACAAAGCGCAGTGTTTGTGGGTAAAGATAACTCCAAGGTCGCCAGCCTGAACTTTCTTGCGCTGTGCGTATCACTTCAACGCCAGCAGGTAATAGACTGCGTTGATGGCTAAACCAGGTGTATTCTGAGTAAATCTGAAAACCCAACATGCCAGCTCCGGCAAATACCGGAATAATCCAATTAGGTAGTTTTTTCAGGGTGATCGCTCTCAATAACAAGGCGATGCCTGCGGCGCCTAAACCAGCGGAAAAGGTGGCAATTAATTCCCAAAACATACGGTCATCCTACTCAAACATAGTGTCTTGCTAAAAATTCGGGCTTTCAGTTGAAAGCCCGAGTGTACAGTGGTGAGTTGATGTTAATCTTGTCACCTTGGTTGCGATTGATTAATGGTCAATCGCAACACCAGCGCCTTTTGGATAACGAACGCTTTCTACCAAGTCCTGGATTTCTTTTGGTGGTGGCGCGGTAACCGCGGATACCGCAAAGGCAACAGCAAAGTTAATCATGGCACCCACAGCACCGAATGATAGCGGTGAAATACCATAACCGAATGAGCCAAATAGCCAGTTATCCGGTGTATTGGGCAGCATATTCGTGCCCGGGATAAAGAACCAACCTAAATAAGTAAAGATATAGAGTAGAGTCACAATTAAACCTGTTAGCATACCGGCAATGGCACCAGCGCTGTTAATACGCTTAGAGAATATCCCCATCATCAATGCTGGGAATAAGGTTGCTGCTGCGATACCAAAGGCAAGGGCTACCACCTGCGCAGCAAACCCGGGCGGATTGAGCCCTAGATAGGTAGCCAGCAAGATAGCACCGGCCATGGAGATCCGAGCGGCTAACATTTCTCCTTTTTCACTGATGCGTGGATTAATAATATTTTTGATTAAGTCATGACTAATGGCTGATGAGATGGCTAGTAACAAGCCTGCGGCGGTTGATAATGCAGCGGCAATACCACCGGCGGCGATTAAGCCGATAACCCAACTTGGTAAATTGGCAATCTCAGGGTTGGCTAATACTAAGATATCATTATTTACCGTTAACTCATTGCCAGCCCAGCCGCGCTCTGCCGCTTTTTCAGCAAAAGCAGGAGTGTCGTTGTACATTTGGATTCGGCCATCATTGTTTTTATCATCCCAGCGGATTAAGCCAGTTTGCTCCCAAGTTTGAATCCAGTCAGGACGTTCTGCGTAATTAAGCGCAGGCGCACTAGGACCATCAGGATAAAGGGTGGTTAATAGGTTTAAACGTGCCATAGAGGCAACCGCTGGAGCAGTTAAATACAGTAGGGCGATAAACACTAAGGTCCAGCCAGCCGACCAACGTGCATCCGCCACTTTCGGTACCGTGAAGAAACGGATAATAACGTGTGGTAAGCCTGCCGTACCTATCATTAATGATAAGGTAAACAGTACCATATTCAGTTTATTACTGACGTCAGCGGTGTAATCTTGGAAGCCAAGTTCACTGACAATTTCGTTTAATTTCACCAGCAGTGGTAGGCCTGATTCAGTGTGAGTACTAAACATACCGAACATAGGAATCGGATTATTGGTTAGCTGTAATGAAATAAAAACCGCAGGAATGGTATAGGCAATAATTAACACTACATATTGAGCAACTTGGGTGTAAGTAATGCCTTTCATACCGCCGAATACGGCGTAAATAAATACCACAGCAGCAGCGATCCAGATCCCCGTAGAAGAGCTGACTTCTAGGAAGCGGGAGAAAGCGACACCTGCGCCGGTCATTTGACCGATAACATAGGTCACGGACATGATAATTAAACAAACAACTGCCGTGATACGAGCGCCTTTGCTGTAAAAGCGATCACCGATAAAATCAGGCACGGTAAATTTACCGAATTTACGTAGGTAGGGTGCTAACAGCATGGCTAAAAGGACATACCCTCCCGTCCAGCCCATTAAGAAAGAAGAGTTGGCATAACCACCGGCAGCCAGCAAACCCGCCATCGAGATAAATGAAGCAGCAGACATCCAGTCGGCGGCGGTTGCCATACCGTTAGTAATCGGATTAACGCCACCACCGGCGACGTAAAACTCTTTCGTTGACCCAGCGCGGGCCCAAATGGCGATACCGATGTAGAGTGCAAAAGAGGCACCAACAAACAGTAAGTTGATTGCAAATTGACTCATGAAAATTACTCCTCTACACCAAATTTTTTATCTAACTTGTTCATTTTCCATGCATAGATAAAAATGATCGCGATAAAGGTAATAATTGAACCTTGTTGTGCAAACCAGAAGCCCAGATCCGTCCCGCCAATATGAATGCCAGCGAGCATCGGGCGCAGCAAGATTGCAAATCCATAAGATACTAAGGCCCAAACGATCAGGCTAATTGTTATGTAGCGCAGGTTAGCGCTCCAGTAAGCAGCGGCGTTGTTGTCATGATCAGCCATAGTTGTGTCCCTTCTTCCCTGTAATGTTAAATTATTGTTACTCTTGAAGGTTAGCAGGCTTTATGCTGGCGATCTGTGCAACTTTAGTCGTGATGGGGGCTGTTTTATTTGCTTGATTTATAATGGTTTATTTTTGTTTTTAGCGGTTTTTTTAGTGAGTAGAGCGAAGATATTAGCCAAAGGTATAATAAGCGCTATTCGCTCAGTGAGGCGTCTTTGCTGGATCTATTTTGTCTAAATCGTCATTTGTTTACATAAAATTTTCGCTATTGTGACATAAAATAGTGCACAATATAGCCCAGAGACAATGGCTTAGGGCGATATCATTAATCGATGATAGGAGGATACGTGGACGCAGTTACCATTAATAGTTTTTTTCTGATTGGAGCATTACTGATTGCATTAAGTGTGTTGCTCAGTCCCGTATCATCCAAATTAGGCATTCCGATTTTATTGGTTTTTCTTGCGGTCGGAATGTTGGCTGGGGAAGATGGTTTAGGGGGAATTGTCTTTGATAATTACCCTTTAGCGTATTTAGTCAGTAACTTAGCGTTAGCGATCATTTTGCTCGATGGTGGGATGCGCACTCGGGTGGCGACCTTCCGTGTTGCTCTGTGGCCGTCGATCTCCTTAGCCACTTTTGGGGTGGCGATTACCACCATGCTGACAGGCTTGATGGCCATGTGGCTCTTTGACCTGAGTTTATTACAAGGGATCTTAGTCGGTGCCATTGTTGGTTCTACGGATGCGGCGGCCGTTTTCTCGTTACTTAAAGGTCGCAGCCTAAATGAACGGGTAGGGGCGACACTGGAGATTGAATCGGGCACCAACGATCCAATGGCGATATTTCTTACTGTGACTCTGATTGCTGTATTGGGTAATCAAGGCCTAGATTTAAGTGCTGGATTTTTAGCGCTGAGTTTTGTTCAGCAATTTGGTGTTGGTGCGTTGATGGGCTTGATCGGAGGTTGGCTATTGTGGAAGTTGATTAATCATACTCAACTTCCAGAGGGGCTATATTCGATTTTAACCGTCAGTGGTGGCTTAATCATTTTCGCTTTGTCCAATGCTTTAGGTGGTAGCGGTATTTTGTCGATTTACTTAGTCGGTTTACTGCTCGGTAACCGTCCAACTCGTGGTCGCCAGTCAATTTTAAACGTGTTGGATGGTATGACGTGGTTGGCTCAAATTGGCATGTTCTTGGTGCTAGGGTTATTAGTCACTCCTTCTAATTTACTGGATATTGCTTTACCAGGATTAGCTTTAGCGTTTGGGATGATCGTCTTTGCGCGTCCGTTGTCGGTGTGGATAAGCTTACTGCCCTTTAAAAGTTTTACTGCGCGTGAAAAGTGGTTTGTTTCTTGGGTTGGCTTACGCGGTGCGGTGCCGATTATTTTGGCGGTATTTCCGATGATGGCCGGATTACCAGACGCGCAGTTGTATTTTAATCTCGCATTTTTCGTGGTTATGGTCTCCCTAATCGTGCAGGGAGGCTCACTAACTCAAGCGATGAGTTTGGCTAAAGTGGAACTGCCCCCAAAACCCGAGCCGATTTATCGTACTGGTATCGAAGCTTTTCCTGCCAGTCAGTGGGAGCTGTTTGTCTATCGACTCAAAGAAGATAAATGGTGTATCGGTGAACCGCTACGTAACTTGTTTATGCCTAAAGGTACTCGAATAGTCGCAGTGTTTCGCGATCAACAACTGCTTCACCCATCTGGGAGCACAACATTACAAGAAGCAGATACGCTTTGTGTGTTAGGACAAGAGAGGGATCTTCCAGCCTTAAGCCAATTGTTTAGCGAAGCGCCAGAAAAAGCCTCGTTAGCTCGCTTTTTTGGTGATTTTTTCTTGGACATTAATACCAAGTTGGTCGATGTCGCCTTGTTGTACGGTTTAGATTTAGGTGAGCAATCGGCAAGTCTGACGTTGAAAGAGCTGGTTGCTGAGCAGTTAGGTAACAGCCCTGTATTGGGGGACTATTTTGAATGGTACGGTTTGCAGTGGGTAGTCGCGGATGTGGTCGATTGGCAAGTGACTAAAGTTGGCCTGCGGTTACCGCCAGAAGAGAGCTTAGCTGAAAATTAACTGCCTAGTTATGTGAGCCGTCGCCAACACCCCAGCGGCTTCCAGTAGCAAGGGGCTATTTTATCACTGGCTTAGTTATCTAATTGCTTCAGTAAAATGACGGCCTGGGTGCGATTCGTAACGTTGAGCTTGCGAAAAATGGCCGTCATATGCGCTTTGATGGTGGCTTCGGAGACATTGAGTTCGTAGGCAATTTGTTTGTTGAGTAAACCATCCGATAGCATACCGAGCACTTTGTATTGTTGAGGGGTGAGGGTGGCTATTTTCTCGGCTAAATCATTGCCTTGATTAGGCATATCCGCTAATCCTGCGGGGAAATAAGGTTCGCCATTGAGTACCTGATTAAGGGCGCTGATCAAGCTGCGCATATCGCTCGATTTAGGAATAAAACCAAACGCACCATGATGTTTGACTTGAGAGACTATCGCTGATTCGTCACTGGCAGAAATAACCACGATGGGCAACTCAGGGTAAAGCGCGCGCAATTGAATCAAGCCCGACATGCCATTGGCTCCGGGCATTTTCAGGTCGAGCAGCAGTAGGTCAACATCCGCTTGCTGGCTTAATAAGCTCAATAAAGCGTCTAATGAATCTGCTTCAAGCAAATGAGCCCCGCTGATCGCCATATGCACGGATTGAAACAGCGCATTACGAAACAATGGGTGATCATCAGCGATAATAATGGTGTAGGTCGAATCCATGACGTTAATTACTTTTGAACATTTAGTTACAGAAATTATTGTCTTGTTTGTTGATAGTCACAATGGCGATGAACTAAAAGTCTGAACTGTATCGCCTTTTTATTGTGCTCAATGAAAAAAGCGTCAAATGGGTAAGCACTTGACGCTGAATGATACGCTTCGTTTACGAGCTTCTTTTTTAGCCTATTAGTTGGCTGGTTTCTCAAATACCGCCACAGACCAAGCCGGAACCGATAACTTACCGTTATTGACATTGGCTCCCGCACCAATCGAGTTCGCGCCAGCGTTTTGCTGAATGCTATGCTGCTGATAGCCAGTAGCGTCAAAGTTGGCAAAGTTTGCTAAAGGTTCTGGTGAGGCGTTAATTACCACTACCAAACCTTGGCGCTCGGCATCAATCGCACCATCAAAACGCTCACCGCTATTATCCATGCTCATGACAATCACACCAGCAATTTGCTCGCTGCCTGTGTTGTGGAATTGAACTCTATCGATAATGGTTTGCCCTTTACCCAGAGTGAATAGACCAGATGAAGCGCGCAATTGAACCAGCTCATGGAAGTAATTCAACATGGCTTCTTTCTGCGCTTTATCTGGCTGAGCGTTAGTGCCTGCTCCGGTTATCACGTCTTCAATTATCTTCCAGTTCTCGCCATCTTTATCTTCACGAGGTAAGCCGATATTCCAGTTGTGAGTGTCCATGGTGAAATCGACGCGGTTATACCAATCACCAGAGTCGTAAGAGTCACGCTGCATCGATTTAGAACGCAAAATCTCACTGCCCATATGAATAAACGGCACCCCTTGACCTAATATCGCCGTCGATAAGCTCACCGCCTGCATGCGCACGCGCTCATCGCTTGTAACGGTATAGGCAATCTTGAACTGGTTATTGTCCCATAAGGTTTGATTATCATGTTTGGAAACGTAGTTCTGGATTTCCCAAGCATCTTGCGCATAGCCTGTGGGCTGGCCGTTGTAATCGAGTTCAGATCCCTTAATTAACTGGTCTTTGCTATCGGTAAATTTAAAATCTTTTAAGTTACCGGCCATACCGACCCGTACAGTATCCGCCAAATGTAGTGCGGTGGCACGGTTATCGCTTACCGCTAGATCATTGGGCAGAACATAGATGCCATTACCAAAGCCTTGGTTACTACGTAGATAATCTTGACTATCAAAGGGGCCGCCGCCACGCACAGCATCCCGTAGGCGATCCGAGAATGAACCTATCCCCGTACCGGCTAAGTTAGCTTGGCTGGCTTGCTTGAATTGGCGATCATTGGCCACTTCACCAAAGTTCCAACCTTCACCATAGAAGTAGACATCAGGGTTGACCTCTCGTGCCACTTCTAACGTATGGACAATTTGCGTAAGTGGATGATGGCCCATTAAATCCCAACGGAAGGCATCAATTTTGTATGCTTTGGTCCAGGTATAAATCGAATCATCAATTAATTTCGCAAACATCCGATTTTCTGGCGCGGTATTCGAGCAGCAGGTAGAGGTTTCTACTTGACCAGAAAACTCGTTCAAGCGCTGGTAATACCAAGGGACAATTTTATCGAGTACCGACTTATCTGAGACGCCAGCTTCATTGGTGTGGTTATAGGCAACATCCATAACCATGTTCATACCAATGTCTCGTTTCACCGCCATCACCATCTGACGGAACTCTTTAATGCGCGTTGTGCCATCAGGGTTGGTTGAGTATGAGCCTTCGGGAACGGTAAAGTGGAAAGGATCATACCCCCAGTTAAAGCTATCGACATCGCGCACAAAGCCATTGAGGCGTTGCACCACAGGGTTTTGTTTATGGTCATCGCCTTTTAACTGATGGAATACTGCCGAAATGGTCATGTTACCGCTACAATAACTACCAAAATCACGATCGTTTTTGCACCGCGGGCTGTAATTGACACAGTTTGCTAAATGGCTGATCAATATCGGCTACTTTGGTTGGGTCTTCATTAATGGTAGCAATATCAAACACAGGTAATAGGTGCAGGTGAGTAACGCCTGAGTCCACTAACGCCTTTAAATGCTTAACCGGTACGGTGTCTGGCTGAGCAAAAGCCGTATATTTACCACGGTGGGCTTTCGGTGTGCTGTCATCTAAAGCGGAGAAATCGCGCACATGGGCTTCATAAAGCACAAACTGAGCAGGGTTAGCTTGCGGATGAGGCGCTTTTAAGTCATCCCAACCGGCAGGTTTAAGGTCAGGATGATAGAGATCCACCACTTGGCTATATTGTGAGTTCATCGCCAAGCTAAGTGAATACGGGTCCGTAACTTCATAGCTTTCCACTTTATCCGTGGCTGGATGATAAACCGTTACTTGATAGCGATAAAAATCGCCATGCTTGAGGTTGGTGTCTTCTACTGACCAACTGCCGGATTTAGCATCAAATTCCATTTTTATAGGCGTTTGGGCTTTTTTATCAGCACCATAAGGGAGCAGCTTGACGGATTGAGCGGTTGGCGCCCAGAGACGGAAAGTGGTTGTATTGCCATTCGTTAGTGCGCCGTATGGCAACTTGACAGCCTCATCGGCATAGAGAGCATCTAAGGCACTGGCGGGTTGCACTTCTGTGACTTGAATTACTCCTTGATTATCACTGGCGACTAACCAGAGCTGACCTTTGACTAATTGTTTCAATTGCTCTTCGCTATAGTCAAAACTAAAACCAACAAAGTCATCTTTGAGATGTGGTTTATCTGATGTCCAATCATGGGCGGCTCTAAGCTTAGAGGTGAACTTGCTATCAAAACCAGTTACCGATTTATTGGCGGAATCAAAACTGAGCTCACCTTGCGCTGAATGATAGAGTGTTACTGAGGTTGCCTCTTTATTGCCGACTAACAAAGTCTTAGCGTCAGCAAATATAGCACTGGCACCGATGACATCCACTTGGCCTTGTGGCAAGCGTGCTAATGGTTGATAAAAGACTTTATTGGTGCCTTTAAATAGCATCCCAATCGCTCCAATCACCCCTTGTTGAGCAAACTCAAACTTTAAGTTATCGGTTTGATAATCGCCATTGCCGTTAGTATTGGCGATAAGGTTTATACAATCACCATTGTTGTTGATGGGTAAGTCCCAATAAGCGCCATAGGTTGGACTGAATCCAGAAGGGCGGAGTCCCGGCCAGCTTGTGTCTCCGGCATCGTAACTGCTGCATTCGCCGGCGTTCCAAACATGTAGTGTAAAATCGCTTTCGTCACCATCTTGGCTATTAAGGTAAATACGTAATGTATCTTGTTTTAAGTGACTTCTAGCAATTAACTCAGGGTAAACGGCAGCTACTCCTTGTTGAGTATAGACGCTGGCATTTTCCCCTAGTTGGGTTAAGTCAATTTTCGTATCAAGTTCACCCAGTGGTTTATCGTTACCAAAGTGAGGGATCATATTGATGCATTGCGAAGCATCTTGCCTGTAGGGTAGGTGCCAGTAAGCTCCGAAGGTGGCATCAATCCCATTAGGAACGAGACTATTGTTCCACTCGGTATTGCTTCCTGCATAGGCTCGACAATGGTTATCGTTCCATACGTGGAGAGTGAGCCCCTGATAAAGATCGTTATCGCTAGTTTGACTGCGTAATGTGGGGTCAGCTTTATAAAAAACGGTGACCGTTTGTGCTTCTGCGGCGATATTATCATCCGATGACGAGTTACAACCGACCAGTAAGCCGCCTGCCAAAATGGGCAGTATGGCTTTACTTAATGCCGAAAAGTTAGGTTTGTTCACGTTCTAAGTCCCTAGTTTTCTATCTAATCTATAAAAAATTAATTAAAAATTTCATAGAATTAGTGAGGTTATGAGTTCACTGGATATGCTAGGGATAAGTAACCTCTACAAAATGTGAGCTACCGCGGTAAAGATTTTTTAGAGCGATAAAAATCACCGTCTACGAACCATTATCACGTTTGGTAGGTTGAATGGCGTTCGATAAGCGCACACTTTGCAGGATAAGCAAGGGGGATGAGCTGAAGAAAATTTACAGCAATAGTCTTATTGGCCAAGGAAATGCTTGGATGTTGAAAGTTGCTCTCTGGTTATGATTATCGTAAACGGCGTGTGGTATCACAAAAAAGGGAGAGATATTTAATTAGGGAAATAAAGATGGCAGATAAATCAACGATGATTTATCTGCCAAGCCGATTAGCGTTGAAACTTTTCTAGGTGAGCAAGAAAAGGATGTTCGGCCATAAAGCCGGTAATACGCGCTTGAGGTAGTCGGTTTCCTTGTCCATCCCAGAAATCGATAGTCGGCAAACCAAGTACTTGTAGATGCTGTAAGAGTTCAAAATCTTCCGGCTCACTGCGGGTGACATCCACTTGCAGTAATACAAAGTTTTTTAGCTGCGCTTCAACGGTGGGCTGGTGAAAGGTATAACGCTCAAATTCTTTACACGCGACACACCAGTCAGCGTAAAAATCGAGCATCACCGGTTTTCCGGCTGCTTTAGCGTCGAGCAAAGCTTGATTAAGCTGCTCGACGGTTTTAATCGGTTGAAACTGAATGTTAGCTTGCTGAGCGTTGTAATGATTAGGATTCAGCCAATAACTCAGCAGTGGTTGAGCAGAGAATAATAAGCCGAGGATAGCGATGATCCCTATCAGGCTTTGTTTCCAACCTGCAAAAGGTAAGCTGTTTTTTGCATGATAGAGCCAACCGAATGCGCTTAGTCCTAACGCCGACCATAGGACCGTGCTCCATAAGCTAGGGATCATTCTCTCCAGTAGGAAAATGGGTGCGGCGAGCAGAACAAAACCAAACAAGATCTTGATGCGATTCATCCAATCCCCTGCTTTCGGCAATAACTGGTTACCGAATACGGCGACAGCGATTAAGGGAATTCCCATGCCTAAGGCCAATGCGTAGAGCGCGACGCCCCCCGTGACCAAATCACCACTTTGTGCCACGTAGAGCAAGGCTCCCGATAAAGGAGCTGTGGTGCAAGGAGAGCAGACTAAACCCGAAATTGCGCCCATCATAAACACGCCGCCAAGCCGTCCACCTTGTTGGCGTTGACTTAAGCTACTTAGCCAAGTTTGCACGCTACTTGGCAGTTGCAAACTGTATAAACCAAACATCGATAACGCTAAGGCGACAAATAAGACACTCAATGTCATCAGGACATAAGGGTGCTGCAAAGCGGCTTGAAATTGTAAACCCGCAGAAGCTACCACTAAACCCAATAAGGTGTAGGTCAACGCCATCCCTTGCACATAGACCACACTTAGCAGCAATGCGCGGCGTTGTGAGATAGCTCCGCCACCAAGTACGATACTGGTTAAAATTGGGTACATGGGTAATACGCATGGGGTAAAAGCCAAGCCAATACCGAGTAATAAAAACAGTAGCGGAGTCCAAGCACTGTGGGCTAATCGATTCGCTAAAGAATCTTGTTGTGAAGTGGCAAGGTTGGTTTCGTTAACGGTTGAGCTAGAGATAGATTCGCTGGATGCTTGGGCGATGACGGGTTCCAGATCAATAACCCGAGTTTCAGGTGGGTAACAAAAACCTGCGGCGGCGCAGCCTTGATAGCGCACGGTCAATGTAGCACCAGATTGGGCATTGTTCA
Organism: Vibrio sp. A8-1; assembly: GCF_013048685.1. Lineage (NCBI taxonomy): Bacteria > Pseudomonadati > Pseudomonadota > Gammaproteobacteria > Vibrionales > Vibrionaceae > Vibrio > Vibrio sp. A8-1. The sequence continues at coordinate 188,927 of NZ_VHTC01000001.1, read as the reverse complement.
GTGATACGTTTATCGACAGTGGCGTATCATAAATCATCACATCGCCAAAAAATTCATCATGATACGGCTGTGCTTGCGGCAACACGTAATCGGCCAACTGGGCGTTTTTAGCCTCAATGGTTAGGCTACTTTGATATAAATAGTACCCTGGCTTGATCTGCCAATCTAAAAATAGTTGATCAGCTTGTTGGAAAAAAGACAGCGGAAAGGCTTGATCGACCGGAGCAAAGCGCGATGCTCCGTTTAACTCAAATGAGGGATTAACGGTCAATGTGGCCAATGCCGGCGTACTGATTGCCGTACTCAGCAGCAGTAAAAGAGAAATAAATAGACGCATCATCACTACAATATCCAAAACACGATTGGCTTTACTATATAGACAACGGGTTGGAAGATACAGTGCAGCGCTGGGCTTAAGCCACCCCTAAGCGACTTTTGACAATCCGCTCACAGGCTTCGACACGATTGGCGTCGCGCGGAATCACGAGTACGGTATCATTACCGCCCACGGTACCAATGATTTCGCTGTGCGGATCGATATCAACCAAACGAGCAACTAACTGAGCGCTGCCCGGATGGGTCTTGACCACCACGACGGATTGGTTGTGAGTAATAAACTCTATTTGTGAAGCAATGGAAGATTCAACGCGTACTGGCGCGGTTTCTACCGTGATGCAATAAACTTTTTTGCCACAAGCATTACGGATTTTGACTACACCAAGCTGAGAAAGTAAGCGTGATACGGTTGATTGGCTTACGCCTTCAAACCCCAGTTCAACTAAGCGCTCGCGTAATTCATGTTGATTGGCGAAGCTTTGCTGTTGTAGCAGCCTCTTGCAGGCCGCGGTTAATGAGCGTTCATCAGCATCAATGTCAGGGATGGTTCGGTTCACGGTCGTGCCCTCGTTTAACGATTAAGCAAACATCATTCTGGAGTTGAGCATATCACTTATTGATTTACGGCTTATTGCGGCAGATCACCAAATAAAAAACTGCATTATGATGATTAGTTAGTTGTTTAAAGGGATAAACAATCAAGTAGAGAAAATCACGAGCCGGACTTCGGCTCGTGATGTGGTGAGAGGAAGATAACGGGTTATCGATCAGTCACCGAGGGTGGCTACCATCACCGCTTTAATGGTGTGCATCCGGTTTTCTGCTTCGTCAAACACAATCGAATGTTCAGATTCGATCACTTCATTGGTGACTTCAACCCCTTGTTTTAGCTCTGGGTAAGTCTGAGCCAACTCTTTGCCGACGGTGGTATCTTCACCGTGGAATGCCGGTAAACAGTGCATGAATTTGACATGCGGATTACCTGTGGCTTTAAGCATGTCCATATTGACTTGATAAGGCAGCATTAACTGGATGCGCTCGGCCCACGCTTCTTTGGCTTCGCCCATCGAGACCCAAACATCGGTGTAGAGGAAATCACAACCCATGACGCCTTCTTGCACATCTTCAGTTAGGGTGATTTTTGCTCCCGTTTCTTCAGCAATTGCGCGGCAAGTAGCAACCAGTGATTCTGTTGGCCAGAATGCTTTTGGCGCGACGAGGCGAATGTCCATGCCCATTTTCGCAGCGCCGACCATTAACGAGTTACCCATGTTATTGCGCGCATCGCCTAAATAAGCAAATTTGATTTGATGCAGTGCTTTACCACGGCCGTGTTCGAGCATGGTCATAAAGTCAGCAAGAATTTGCGTTGGGTGGAACTCATCGGTTAGGCCATTCCATACCGGAACGCCAGCGTATTGGCCGAGTTCTTCGACAATCTCTTGGCCAAAACCACGGTACTCAATCCCATCATACATCCGACCTAGTACGCGAGCGGTGTCTTTCATCGATTCTTTGTGGCCAATCTGTGAGCCAGAAGGGCCAAGGTAGGAGACTTGCGCGCCTTGATCAAAAGCCGCGACTTCAAAGGCGCAGCGAGTGCGGGTCGAGGTTTTTTCGAAAATTAAGGCAATATTTTTGCCTTTCAGGCGAGGCTGTTCATAGCCATTGTATTTGGCTTTTTTCAGCTCAATCGATAAATCTAATAGATGCTGGATCTCTCTTGGTGTGAAATCAAGCAGTTTTAGGAAGTTACGGTTACGTAAATTAAAAGCCATGATGTTATCCTCGTTTTAGGCGCTAGCATGATGTGCGCGAGCGCTGAGTATTTCGCTGATTGACGTGGTGACAACCTAGATTGGTGGGAGGTTGTCATCCAGCCTGAAACCTAGTATTTAATGGTCACGAATGATATTGGTCCCCGCTTGACCTTCTAAAATGGCTACCGCGTCTTCCAGAGCTCCAATGCCTACCAGACGGCCACCTTGTTTAATAAATTCACAGGAAGCTTGAATTTTCGGTCCCATAGACCCTTCGTCAAATTGATAAGCCGCTAATTCACTTGGCGTTGCTTGACGCAAAGCATGTTGAGTTGGGGTTCCCCAGTCGAGATAAACCGCATCGGCATCGGTTAAAATAAGCAATGCATCGGCGCCAATTTGTTTGGCGAGAAAGGCGGCTGACATGTCTTTATCGATCACCGCTTCAACGCCCACTAATTTACCTTGCTGGTACTTAACTGGAATGCCGCCACCGCCAGTACAAATCACTAAATGGCCATCGGCAATCAAGGTATTGATGGCTTGATGTTCTACAATCCCCGTTGGTAGTGGGCTTGGCACCACACGGCGGAAATACTGGCCATCAGGTTTTACTGTCCAATGGTATTTTTCTGCCAAAGCTCGCGCTTCTTCGGCTTGATAAACCGGGCCAATCGGTTTGGTTGGATTGGCAAACGCAGGGTCATTGGCATCAACGGTCATTTGAGTCAACATACAAGTCACGTTGCGTTCTGGAAGTAGGTTTTTAAACTCTTGCATCAGCATATAACCAATCATGCCTTGAGTTTCACTGCCCAATACGTCAAGTGGATACGGGTTAACTTTTTTGTACTCTAGCCCTTGTAATGCTAATAATCCGACTTGTGGGCCATTACCGTGCACCAGTACCACATTGTAGTGCTCGGCCACTTTCGCGATGGCTTGCGCGGCAATCTGAATATTGTGGCGTTGAACATCCGCTTCTAATGGCTCGCCGCGACGAAGTAAGGCATTGCCTCCTAAGGCGACGACAACAGTTTGTTTTGTCATGGTCATTTCTCTCGTTGATGGATGGAAGGAGAAATCTCCTTCCATATCACTCGCCCTAACTTAGATGTCATCACGTTCAATAGGGCAGCTCATGCAGCGAGCGCCACCACGGCCACGGCCTAATTCATCACCTGGGATAGGCAGCACGGTGATGCCTGCTTTATCGTATTTCTCATTGGTGTAAGTATTGCGCTCATAACCAATAACGACGCCTGGGCGAACCGTTAGTACGTTGTTGGCGTCGTTCCATTGCTCGCGTTCTGCTTCGAAGCTATCGCCGCCGGTGGTGATCATTTGTAACTTATCAACACCCAGTGCGCGCTCGATGGTATGAATGTAAGAGGCTTGTTGAGTGGCTTTAACTTTGCCAGAAGCATCGCCGGTTAAGCTCCAACATTTCACATCATCTGGAATCACATTTGGATAGACAGAGAAGGTATCTTCACGCATGTGAGTCATGACGGTATCGAGATGCATACAAGAGCGTTCTTGAGGTAACTCAAGGGCAATCACTTGTTTGGCTTGACCGTGTTTAAACAGTGCTGAAGCCAGTTGTTCCACCCCTTGTGGCGTAGTGCGCTCTGACATGCCGATTAACACCGCGCCGCGTCCGATGACTAAAACGTCGCCGCCTTCGATGGTAGACTTATCGTAGTTGCGTTGTTCATCACCGAAATATTTGATGAAGTCTTGGCCAGCGAAGGTTGGGTGCCAGCGATAGATTGCTCTGAGATGGTTAGTTTCACGCTGACGAGCGACTTTCGCCATCGGGTTAATGGAGACGCCACCGTATACCCAGCACGAGGTATCGCGAGTAAATAAATGGTTAGGTAGTGGTTTAATAATGAAATCATCGGCTTTATGCATCGATTGTAAGATAGACGATGATTGCATCGGGAACTGGCCGTAAGACAAGCCACCGGTTAGGATTTTAGCTAATTCAATATGCGGTAAATCATTAAGGAAGCAGCGAACATCGTTGGCAAACGTTGGTCCAAAACGATTATCTGAGATTTGCGTATGCAACAACCACTCTTTGGCTTCACTGACATCGAGGGTTTCGGCAAGCAAATTCGTTAGCAGCAAAACCTCAACACCTTGATCGCGGAGGGTTTGTGCAAAAATATCGTGCTCTTTACCTGCACGTTCAATATCTAACACATCATCAAATAATAAGTCGTGACAGTTAGAGGGGGTTAAATGAGTTAATGCACGTCGTGGACGATGAATTAAAACGCGGCGTAATTGACCTACTTCAGAACCTACGTATAACTTACTCATAATCGTATCTCTCTTATTTTGTATACCTTAATTAACTAAAGGTATAATTATTTTGTAGGGTGTATGAGGGAGATTGAAATTTATATTTAAATTCATCTCTTTGTTCTGTGTTTTATATTACCTTGTGTGGATGTTCTTTCTTGGATGTGGCTCACAGTTTACTTTTTATATTAATTTGCCATTTTAGATGAGTTATTAACAAATATTATTCATTTGATAACGTTTAAATCGGCGGTTTTTTAATGGTTTTTTATGGAATAAAATGCTTTTTATTATTGTTCATCAGCCAGTTTTCAGTCTGATAGCATTTGATTTGGAAATATTATGCAAACCATAAAAGTGTTGGGTGGTATTAGAGTGGCGAATTTATTCACTATTCGGGATTAGGTAACGGTTTTTATGGTTTTATTTTCCCTAATGTTAACAAAATAAGCGAGGAAAGATTGATCTAGAACAATTGTAAATTGCTGGTGATTTACGGGAGTCTAGAATTAATGGATTAATTTAATTCATGGTTTGATAAATAAAACTATACCCAAACGAGTTGAAATTGCAGGTAGGTGGCAAGTGAGTGAATCCCCATAAGCATAGGCAAACTATGTGATTGGGGTGAACGGACGTAGCCAACACCGCTGCAGCTTCAAATAGGAAGGGTATAATTAATCGCAAGTCAGATCGTTGTTGGCAACATGACGATAGGGGATAGTAGGAAAGCAAAAAGCCGCACCAGATAGCGTGCGGCTTTACAGAATAAGAATATTATCAAGCAATGATTTTATTGTTTTGTTATGGCTAGGATGACGTTGATTAAGCGGCGTTCACGTGAACCTTTAAAGTAACACACCAATGCTGAGCATAATCATAATCAATACACACAAAATTCCCAGTAATGGCGCGACCCATTTTATCCAGCGTACATAAGGGACGCGGGCAATGGCTAAGCCCCCCATAACCACTGCAGACGTTGGTGTAACGAGGTTAACTATCCCAGATGCAGATTGGTATGCCGTCACTACCAGATCGCGACTGACGCCGGCAAAATCGGCCAGTGGCGCCATGATTGGCATGGTTAACACGGCTAGACCAGAAGACGATGGCACTAAGAACGACAATAAAATCTCTAGCCAGTACATCACGTTAATAAACATCACTGACGATAATCCAGTCACGATATGCTCAGCTGAATTGAGTATCGTATCAGTGATCATGCCCCGGTCCATCACCACGACAATACCACGCGCAATCCCGATGATTAACGCGACGCCAAGCAAATCACGCGCACCATCAATAAAGCTAGTGGTGAATTCTTCTTCGCTCATTCTGGCTACAAGACCAATCAGAATCGTTGAACCCAAGAACATCGCCGATATTTCGGCCATCCACCAGCCCGCAACGGATACACCGTAAATCATCACGGCAAAGGAGAGGGCAAAAATGGCTAAAATAATTTTGCGAGTGGTAGTAAAAACTAAGCTTTCTCCGCTACGGTTACCTAAAAAGTGTGCTTGGTTTTCTTCATATTTATCGTAAACAATCGACTTACTTTGATCGGCGCGAACCATTTTCGCATAGCGCATCACGTACATGACACAGATGATCCAGCCGACTAATAAAATTGCAAGACGCAGGAAAATACCGTCGGTAAAAGGAATCCCCGCTGCGTTGGCGGCAATCACGGTCGCGAAGGGGTTAATGGTGGAACCTAAAGTACCAATGCCAGCCCCTAGTAATACGGTTGCCGCTGCGACTACTGGGTCAAAACGAGCTGCCATCATCACTGGCACTAATAGGGTATAGAAGGGGAGTGACTCTTCTGCCATGCCGTAGATGGTGCCTCCCGCGGCAAAGAGTGCCATCAGGATGGGGATCATTAATTCCTCTCGCCCTTGTAAGCGCGAGGTGACTCGTTCAATACCTGCGTCAATCGCTCCAGTTTTAGTCACCAAGCCAAGAAAACCGCCGATGATGAGGATAAATAACGAAACATCAATTGCCGCCGCTTCGTAAGTCGTATGATCATAAAAACCATCAATGGGAGCGAGAAGTACATCAATCACACCCTGTGGATTACCTTCGGTTGGAGCATAAGTGCCCGCAATCGGCACTTCTTTACCGAGCTCGGCATTCATGGTTCGTTCATATTGACCAGCAGGGACTATCCACGTGAGTAATGCCACAAAGGCAATCAGTAAAAATAAAATGGTATAGGCAGAGGGAAACTTTAAGTTAGCAAAAAAGCCTTTCTTATGGTCCGTTGGTAAAGTTTGGCTTGTCATAGCGTTCTCCTTACATTTAGATAATCTGGCCTAAATGTGCTTGGTGGCTAATATTCACTTTTTAATCAAACAGCATGGCTTTTATTAATCAGTGAATTAAATGAAATATATGATATTAAAATGTTGAGTGAGGTTTTTAGACGGATGCTTTAATGGGTTTTATTTTAAAGATAGTAAGTTTTATTATCTTGGCTTTGCTTCACATAATATTCTTAGATATAAAAGGCGAGAGAACGTTGATTATTTGTTTTAGGGTATTTGTTTATGAATAATGAAATAATATTCTCAAAGACTACTCTCTTTTTAGACTCATCTTGGTCAGTTGTGCCTAAACAGTAAGCTTGCGCTACAGGATTGATTATTTAGAACGTTCAGGAAGAAATATTATGCACTTTTGATAATGGGTATGAACAGTTGAATTAATCGAAGTTTGTTTGATTTATATCAAAAATAATAAGGGAGCCTGAGCTCCCTTTGATGATGGTTAGTATGAAAATTAGAGGAAAATATTCGCTAAGACTAAACCAAAACCGATACTGAAGATCATGCTCAATAAACCCGGCAGCATAAAGCTGTGGTTAAAGATGTACTTACCGATCCGCGTTGTCCCTGTGCGGTCAAAGTCAATCGACGCAATGATCGGGCCGTAGTTCGGAATAAAGAAATATCCGTTAACCGCGACGAACACCGCAATGATGATTGCAGGTGGTAAGCCTAAGGTAATCGCAACCGGTACCAATACTGCTGTGGTGGCTCCTTGGCTATTGACCATCACCGATAGTCCAAATAGGGCAAAAGCAAAGGTCCATGGCGCAACTTCAACCAGACCAGATACCGCTTCTTTCACCATATCGCCGTGACCCGCGATGAAGGTATCACCTAGCCAAGCGATACCAAAAATGGCCACGATTGCGCGCATCCCGGCATGGAATACAGAGCCTTGAGTAATGGTATTGCCGTCCGGTTTACAAATCAGGATGATCAGGGCTGCAATGGATAGCATCACGATTTCAATCGTATGTGCCATGCCCATTGGTGAGCCATCAAAGTGCGGACGCAAGCTAGGAATCGCGCCCATAAAGACCACGATAATCGCACCAAATAGGAACAGAGAAACCGATGTTTTGGCCTGTGGTGTGATTTGAATATCTTCCACTTTCATCTCTTGTTCCATTTCTGCACGGAACTCAGGGTCTTGTAGACGACGTTGATATTCTGGATCGTCTTTCAGCTCTTTACCGATTTTATTGACAAAAATACAAGCACAGGCAAGGCCAAGGAAAGTACTTGGAATGGTGACGATCAATACGTTACCCAAGGTGATCCCTTGCGGTTCTAAGAAGGCCACTAATGCCACGACGGCGGCCGCGATAGGGCTAGCCACAATCGCAAACTGTGATGCGATGACTGCCATACCAAGCGGACGCTCTGGGCGAATACCACTACGACGACTGACTTCTGCGATCACGGGTAATACCGAGTAGGCTACGTGTCCAGTTCCAGCCATCATGGTAAAAAAGTAAGTGACTAATGGGGCGATGAAAGTGATATGACGAGGATTTTTGCGCAAGATGTTACTGGCGATTTTGATTAAGTAATCTAAGCCGCCGGCGGCTTGCATGGAAGCCGCCGCTGCCACCACCGCCATGATCATCAGCATCACATCAATCGGTGGACTGGTTGGACGCATACCAAACACAAAACTGAGAATGGCAAGACCAATCCCCCCCATGACACCCAGTCCGATACCACCAATCCTTGCCCCGATTAGGATACATCCTAATACGATAAGGAACTCAATTATGAACATCTTATACTCCTAAAAGATTATGGGAAAATCCGCTTTACCGCCCAGTGTTAAGCTAACGCAAGGCTGTGAATTCATAGGTTTATCTTATTTTTTAGTATCAATGGAAGGTAGCCAACGCTTTTAATTAATTACCATGATTTAGAATAAGTTTTGGCGACTTTCCATCTGGCAAAAACCAAGAAGGCTCTGAATCAGAGCCTTCTTGTAGAGTAAATCGAATTACTCGTAACGTTTTGCCTTGTATTTAGGGTACATCAAGTTGTCGACTGAGAAAATATCGTCCAACTCTTCTTCAGTGAGCAAGCCACGCTCCAGTACGACCTCACGGACGCTTTTGCCCGTTTCGGCACAGATTTTACCAACGATGTCACCTTCATGGTGGCCGATGTAAGGGTTAAGGTAAGTGACGATGCCGATCGAGTTAAACACATAGCCTTCACAAACCTCTTTGTTGACCGTAATGCCATCGACACACTTATCACGCAGGTTAACGCACGCGTTAGAAAGCAAGGAGATAGACTCAAACATCGCTTGAGCAATCACTGGCTCCATTACGTTAAGCTGTAATTGACCCGCTTCAGCGGCATAAGTAATGGTGTTGTCATTACCGAAGACTTTAAAGCACACTTGGTTAACCACTTCAGGGATAACCGGGTTAACTTTGGCCGGCATGATCGATGAACCCGCTTGTAATTCAGGTAAGTTCAGTTCATTGAAACCCGCACGAGGGCCAGAAGAGAGCAAGCGCAAATCGTTACAGATTTTCGAAAGCTTCATTGCTAAGCGTTTCAGCGCGCCATGAGTCATTACGTAAGCACCGCAGTCGGACGTTGCTTCAATTAAGTCTTCAGCAGGTACCACTTCTAGGCCAGTGACTTCGCCTAAATATTTTATTGCTAATGCTTGATAGCCTGGAGCGGTGTTTAAACCGGTGCCGATGGCCGTCGCACCAAGGTTAACTTCTAATAATAACTTAGAGGTGTATTGCAGAGCGCGGATCTCTTCGTTCAGCGTCACGGCCCACGCATGGAACTCTTGACCAACGGTCATCGGTACGGCGTCTTGGAGCTGAGTACGCCCCATTTTGAGAATCTGTTTAAACTCAACGGCTTTAAGTTCAAAAGCGCCTTTGATGTACTCAATCGATTCAATCAGTTTGAGAATGCTGTTGTAAACGGCGATTCGGAATCCGGTTGGATACGCACAGTTGGTGGATTGACTTTTATTAACGTGATCATTGGGGTTAATAAATTGGTATTGACCTTTTTCTTTACCCATCAGTTCAAGGGCTACGTTAGCAATCACTTCATTGGTGTTCATATTGACTGAAGTGCCTGCGCCACCTTGGAAAACGTCGGAAGGGAATTGATCCATACACTTGCCGGTTTCCAAAATCAGATCACACGCTTGAATAATATAGTTAGCGACATCTTTAGGGATCACGCCTTGCTCTTTATTAGCGAGCGTGGCCGCTTTTTTGGTCATGACCATGCCACGAACAAATTCAGGGACATCTGAGATCGTAACATTAGAAATATTGAAGTTTTCTATCGCCCGCAGGGTATGGATACCATAATAAGCATCAGCAGGAACATGGCGTTCGCCGAGCAGGTCTTCTTCGATGCGGGTTGCTTGGTTCGTAATAGGGGTTTCAGATAGGGTAGCCATCACAGGATCCTTAAGATAATTGTTCTGATTAGTCACACTTAGCCATCTCTGTCTTAAGAATCCGTTCACCAGAATGGTTGGCTGGGAAAATCTGTCCTGACTTCTTCGCTAATCATACTTGACCAGTAGATAAAAAATAGGAACTGGATCACCTTTCCGGTGCATAACTCCGGAGAGGTTTAGGATCTTTAGCTAAGATCTCACGGTTTGAGTGAATTGGTTTAATAGAAAGTTAAGATATTGAAAATAAGAATTATTTTATGGAATGTTTGTTGGCCTAATCGAGAGTGGTGTTGGGTGAACCTCGTAATCGTATGATTCATCAACCATAGATGGTTAGAATAGTCTGATGGGTGATGAGAAATGACCGGCTGATGACCTAACAAGGTTGCAGTTCCGTGGCCATCACGTTAATTTGAAAAACGTTCAGTGGTGAACGAGGATTCCCATTGGCTCATCAACAAACGGCTGAGCAGTGCAGTCAGGTAAAGTCGGGCTCAGTTAAGGAGAAGCTAGGTTGCTTATTTTATTATGTTTATTTATTGCTTTGCCAATCATTGAAATTGCGGTGCTGATTCAGCTCGGTGGTTTGTTAGGCTTATGGCCAACGCTTGCTTTAATCCTATTTACAGCTTTGGTTGGGGCGATACTGGTGCGTAGTCAAGGTGTCTTGACGTTTCTGTCCGTCCAGCAGCGCCTTCAACGGGGTGAAGTGCCGGCACAGCAAATCATCGAAGGTATGTTGTTAGCTGTCGCCGGTGTTTTATTACTGACGCCTGGATTTATTACAGATGGAATAGGCATGCTCGTTTTGCTGCCTATTCCAAGGGCGCGTTTGGCTCATTACTTAATGGGCTATTTGGTTGTGAATACCATGAGTGGTCCTGACTCGTTTTCCCATCAATCATCACAATCTCGACCGAACGCCGAGGGGGAGACGTTTGATGGTGAGTATGAGTATAAAGAACAAAAGGATCATCCGCGGGACGACTCGAATCGACTCAATTGATTGATCTGTCTGGAGATTCGATTTTATTTGGTTATTTTTGAATAAAACGTTTGCTTAATGAGAAGGAAACCCTTATAGTTATCTGGCTCTATAGTTAAGAGTTATTAATGAAAATCAAAAGTAAAAGTAAATTCTTAGAATCCCATCGTAAAAGTTGTTATCCTAATATTTCCCTTACATGATTAGCTACATTAAATAATTCATGCTTCAGCACCTTGCGCATTTGCGCAGTAATCCAATGAATTCTATATAAGGGACAAATTATGTCTAACAAAGCAACTGGTACAGTAAAGTGGTTCAACGAAACTAAAGGTTTTGGTTTCCTATCTCAAGACAACGGCGGCGCGGATGTGTTTGTACACTTCAACGCAATCGCTTCTGAGGGTTTCAAAACTCTTATCGAAGGTCAAAAAGTATCATTCGTCGTTGAAAACGGCCAAAAAGGTTTACAAGCTGCTCAAGTTGTAACTCTATAATTTACTGATACTCATCAGAATATTTAAAGGTCGCCTAGGCGGCCTTTTTGCTGTCTGTCATTTTTTTTAATGGCTGTCATTGATCTTTTCATGGCTTGGTCGTGATTGTTCTCTCCTGCGTCAGTGTCTATTGTCGATCCAGTCTATGTCTAAAGCTATCTGCTCTGCTCTACTCTGCTCTGCTCTGCTCTTCGTATCGCTTGTTTGCAAAAGTGTCGGTTTGTAGTTTCTGGCTGTCGGAATCGTGAGCATACCTCACCTTTAGTATCACTTAAGGTTGAGGCGGATTGATCATCTCAGATTACGCATGGAAAACGCGTTAATATCGATCGCCTCTCCTTAAATACTCGGTGGGTAGCTTATTGAGCTCCCGAAAAACCCAATTGACGCCAAGCTTCAAAGGCAATGATGGCTACCGCATTGGATAAGTTTAGACTGCGAGCATTGGGCATCATTGGAATACGAATGCGTTGATTCATCGGTAAGCTATGGATCAGGTCGGCGGGTAAGCCGCGCGTTTCTGGGCCAAACAGTAATACGTCCCCAACTTGAAACTGTGCATCAACATGATGTCCTGTGGTTTTTGTGGTGCAGGCAAAGAGTCGAAATTCACCACGAGCCGTTAAGTAGTCGAGAAAGGCTTGATAATTTTGATGGCGAGTGACTCGGGTGAGGTCATGATAATCTAAACCGGCTCTGCGCAGTTTTTTCTCCTCAAAATCAAACCCTAAAGGTTCTATTAAATGTAAGTTCGCGCCGCAATTAGCGGATAAGCGAATAATATTCCCCGTATTAGGGGCGATTTCAGGTTCATAGAGGGCGATGTCAAACATGGTCGAACGGTTCCTTATCAATAGAGCGCATCAGTATACTGCACCGAAGCTTAGATGTTTATCTTATCGAATGGGTTTACCGTCATCGCTCATTGATCCCGTTGAATCGGTAAGGTGATTTGCACTTTTAAGCCGCCAAGATCACTTCGGCTCGCGCTAACCTGACCACTATGCTGACGAATGGCACTTTCCGTGATTGCTAACCCGAGCCCCGTTCCTCCGCTGTCTCTGTCTCTTGCGGTTGATACTCGGTAAAATGGTCGAAATATTTCATTCAGCTCGCTGTCCGGAACGCCAGGTCCATCATCTTCAACGGTGATGATGATTTGTTGTGCCACACAACGAAAGCTAACTTGAATCCGATCCTGACTATAGTTAATTGCATTGCGGACGACATTTTCTAACGCACTCATCAATAATTGTGGATTACCAGAAATGTATTGATCAGGAATCGGGTCGAGGAGCAGTTGTTTTTGCATTTGCTCGGCCTCAAACTGTGCATCATCGAGCAACGCTTCCCATAAGCTAGACAACGGCTGTATTTCGCGACTTAAATGACTATTGGTCTGCATGCGAGACAGTTCAAGCAGCTCACTGATCATACGTTCTAAACGTTGGGCTTCGGTATCGATTCTTTCTAATTCTTTACTCTCTCCTTGCTTACGGCTGGCTAAGGCATTGGCCATTCTTAGGCGAGTCAGCGGTGAGCGTAATTCATGGGAGATGTCTGATAATAAGCGCTGTTGGCCGGAGATCATCTGGTTAACCGCCTGTACCATGCGATTAAAACTACGTCCGGCTTGACGAAATTCTGTAGTGCCTTTTTCCAGTTCAGGGTCGACGATAAACTCGCCCCGAGCAACACGTTGAGCGGCGAGCGCGAGCCGCTGAGCGGGTTGACTCAATGCCCAAGCGAGCCATAGCAACAAAGGAGTGCTGACTAACATAACCGACAACAGTAGATGCAGCGGTTTATCAAATAATCTCAGTAGAAATGGTGGCGGCTGATCCCAACGCATGCCCATGAATAATAATAGATCCTGATCAGCCAATCGAATTGAGACTGGGCCAGAAATCATATAACGACCATACAAACGTTGTTGCGGTTTATCAACCGACTCAATACTGGTGGTAAAGTTTTTTAATGCCTTTAATTGAAAATTTTCATGCCGTTTCGTGGTGAGGATATTGCCCTCTTGATCGGTAACAAAAAAACGCGGCCGCGAACTATGGTGACTGCCTGATTCTAGTTCGGTAATGATCCGCGAAAGGTTATTTTGTTGGATGAAACGTTTTTCCAAAAGTTGCTGATAGTCGAGCATTCTTTGCAAGCTTTCAGATGGAAGATCGCGTGATTTACGCGGATCGAGATGTGGTAAAGATAGCACCGCAATCACCACCAGTAGCATGGTTAGCCAGAAAATGGCAAAGATACGGCCATACAGGCTATTGAATTTAGGTAAGCGCATTACTCTTCCGCCACCATTAAGTAGCCACGGCCACGTAAGGTTTTAATTCGAGGCTTGCCATCGACCCGTTCGGGTAATTTTTTGCGTAAATTCGAGACATGCATATCAATGGCTCGATCGAAAGCGGCCAGTCGTTTACCTAATACATCGAGGCTGAGCATCTCTTTGGTGAGGGTTTCCCCTGGATTTTGGGCAAAATGGCCTAATAGAGCAAACTCGGTAGTGGTTAGGTCGAGGAGTTGCCCTTGGCAATAGGCTTCTTGTTTGCCTGGGTAAACTTGTATGTCTTGACACTCAATCACATCCGACGGTTTATGTACGGATTGATGCTGTGTGCGGCGTAAAATGGCTCGAATTCTGGCGAGTAATTCACGATCACTAAATGGTTTGGGAAGGTAATCATCGGCCCCTAATTCGAGACCAATTACGCGATCAATCTCTTCGCCTTTTGCGGTTAGCATCAGTACTGGGGTTGTCCAGTTTTCACGCAGTCTCTTCAAGGTTTCCATGCCATTGAGTTTAGGCATCATGACATCCAATAGAATCAGATCAATCTCATCGTTAAGCGCCGCCAACCCCGATTGACCGTCATTGGCTTCAGAGACATCAAATCCCTCATAACTGAGGACTTCTTTAAGTAGATTGGTGAGTTCGGTGTCATCGTCAATCAGAAGAATATGTGCCATTGGTGCCTCGTTACCGATATTACTTTCCTAGTCAATGAGGATAGTTTACTGCGAAATCGGTTTGGATAATGGGCTATTAGTGACTATTTACGATTCTTTACGCTCTCTACACGCCACTTTACTCGTCAACTTGTATTGTTTGATTAAGCGCTGCTTGTGCAGCTCTCCCATCGTAACAAGCTTGGAACGCTAAGCTTGTCAACGATAACTATTGAGAGAGGAAATAATGATGAATATGACCAAGACAATGATTCTCGCTGCAGTCGCCTTACCTTTGGCTATCGGTAGTGCCAGTGTACTGGCTTATGGAAAGGGTAAGCACGCGGAGCATCAACAGCAACGATGCGGCTTACACAGCGAAAAAGGTATCGTCAGTCAACTGAACTTAACCACAGAACAGCAGAGCCAGCTAAAAGCCTTGCGCGAAGAACATCGCCAAGCCATGCAAGATCAGCGTGGTCGTGGCTCGCGTGATGAAATGAGTACCTTGCGTGAACAAGAGCGAGCGTTAGTGCTCTCTGCTGATTTTGATCGCGCCGCGGCTAACGAGCTGGCTAAACAGATGGTGGATAAACAGGTTGAACGCCGAATAAACATGCTCGAAAAACGTCATCAAATGATGAGTATTTTAACCGATGAGCAAAAGACCCAGCTACAAACTTTACAGCAAGAGTGTATGGAAAAGCATCATCGAGAGGGTGGTGAGCCACGTGGGCATAAACACGGAAGTAAAGACAAAGGCCGAGGATAAATAAAGTCAACAGCGGGTGTTACTTTACTGACTTGATGCAATTGAGATGCTGGTGTAGGGTGGTTAATTTCACTCCTTGTGTTACAAAATAACGAAGCAAGGGTAGGCCATTTTATCGCTCAGCACCACGCTATATCCTGTGCATGGGTCTATTACGTTATGGTTAAAAGTAATGAAACAAGAGTACGCTCGCTTAGTAACACTCGCTGCCTGGACCGCCACCATTGTCGCCAGTGGTCTATTAATCGTTAAAATAGCCGCATGGTGGGTGACCGGATCGGTCAGCCTACTTGCCTCAGTAGTGGATTCTTTACTCGACATTGCCGCCTCTGTGGTTAATTTAATTGTCATACGTTATGCCCTGCAACCTGCCGATCGAGAACATACCTTTGGTCATGGTAAGGCCGAATCTTTAGCAGCCTTAGCGCAAGCGATGTTTATTTCCGGTTCAGCCTGCTTCTTACTCCTCAATGGCGTTGAGCGTTTTTTCCGTCCTCACGAACTTCAATCGCCAGAATACGGGATTTATGTCAGCGTGTTTGCCTTATTGGTGACCTTTGCTTTAGTCTCGTTTCAGCGTTATGTGGTCAAAAAAACCAACAGCCAAGCAATTGCCGCCGATTCTTTGCATTACCAAACCGATTTATACATGAATGCGGCGATTATTTTGGCTCTGGGTTTGAGTTGGTTGGGTTTTAAACAAGCCGATGCGATTTTTGCTATTGGGATAGGCTTGTACATTTTATACAGTGCGATTGGCATGGCTTATCAGGCGGTGCAAACGCTGCTGGATAGAAAACTCCCTGATGACGAGCTGGCACAGATTCGGGCCGCCTGTTTGTCGGTCAATGGTGTGTTAGGGGTTCATCAATTGCGAACGCGCATGGCGGGGCCGGTAAGATTCATTCAATTGCATCTCGAATTAGATGATCATATTCCGCTGATTGAAGCCCATCGCATTTCTGATCAAGTTGAAGAAAAACTACGCCACCTATTTCCCGGTGCGGATGTGATTATTCACCAAGATCCTTACTCCGTAGTGTTTAATGTGGAACGTAAACAAAAATTATCGACGTGGTAAGGCAAAGTGCGCTCAACTTGACTATATTTCAGTCAGTTTAATTAAAAAACAGTATCCTGATATGAATCAACGAAGCGATAGGATAAAGCTGTAATACTCTTACATAAGTAATAAAGTTACAAAAAAACGCTCAAATAACAGTAGTATTCCTTATAGGGCGAGGTAACATAACGCACAATTTTGTTGCTTGTTTTGTCTGAATGAGCACAACTAAAAATGAGTTTTGAATTCTCAAAAAATCGAGGGTGAGCATGATTAAAAATATCGGTGTTTTGACAAGTGGTGGTGATGCGCCCGGCATGAACGCAGCGATTCGTGGCGTTGTTCGTACTGCATTAGGTGAAGGTTTAGGTGTCTATGGTATCTATGATGGTTATCTTGGACTCTATGAAGGGAACATTAAGCAACTGGATCGCTACAGCGTCTCTGATGTGATCAACAAAGGCGGTACCTTTTTAGGTTCAGCGCGTTTCCCTGAGTTTCGTAATGAAGAAGTGCGTTTAAAAGCGATTGAGAATTTAAAGCAGCACAATATTGATGCTTTAGTTGTGATCGGTGGTGATGGTTCTTACATGGGCGCGAAAAAGCTCACCGAAATGGGCTTCCCTTGCATTGGTTTACCAGGCACGATCGATAACGATATTGCGGGTACTGATTACACCATCGGTTATTTATCGGCGATTAATACCGTTATCGATGCGATCGACCGTTTGCGTGATACGTCTTCTTCACATCAGCGTATTTCCATTGTGGAAATCATGGGCCGTCACTGTGGTGATTTAACCCTGATGTCAGCGATTGCTGGTGGCTGTGAGTACATCATTACGCCGGAAACGGGTCTGGATATGCAGCAACTGATTTCTAATATCCAAGACGGGATCAAAAAAGGTAAAAAACACGCGATCATTGCGTTAACGGAACTGATGACCGACGCCAACCAGTTGGCAAAAGAGATTGAGAAATCAACCGGCCGTGAAACTCGTGCAACAGTACTGGGGCATATTCAACGTGGTGGTCGACCAACCGCATTTGACCGTATTTTAGCTTCACGCATGGGTAACTATGCGGTGCATATGTTGCTAGAAGGACATGGTGGTCGTTGCGTTGGTATCCAAAAAGAAGAACTGGTTCATCATGATATCATTGAAGCGATTGAAACCATGAAGCGTCCGGTGCGCCAAGATTTGTACAAAGTGGCTGAAGAGTTATTTTAAGAACGCGGGTTATTCAACCTGAGTGAAGAAAACAATCACCAATCAAAAAAGACCGCATTGCGGTCTTTTTTCTTCGTAACGTTGAATCGAGTACCATGCCTTAAAGGATCATCGGTAACACATCGCTATCTTTACGCTCTAAGTAATGGATGGATTTAATCCGTCGGATGGTTCGGCAGCGGCCACGGATCAACAGCGTCTCGGTCGTCGCGATATTACCTTGTCGGCTAATGCCTTCCAATAAATCGCCTTTGGTGATCCCCGTCGCCGAGAAAATGACATTATCACTGCGTGCCATATCATGGAGTGCCAGTACTTGGTTAGCTTGTACGCCCATTTGGGCACAGCGAGCCAACTCTTTGGCTCCCCAAATACGATTATCCTCACTATCGCCTTTGACTTGATGGCGCGCTAATAAGCGACCTTGCATATCGCCATCCAAGGCCCGAATCGCCGCGGCAGAAATCACCCCTTCAGGAGCACCCCCAATACAGTACATAGCATCAACTTCGCTATCTGGCATGCAAGTAAGAATCGATGCGGCCACATCGCCATCCGGCACCGCAAAGACCCGTACACCCAGTTGCTGCATCTCGCGTATCACGGCATCATGACGCGGCTTCGCCAGAGTCACTACCGTCAGTTGGTGTAACGCTTTATCCAGTGCGGTGGCGATGGCCTGTAAGTTATCGGCTAATGGCTTATTTAAATCGATGCAGCCTTTGGCTCCAGGACCGACGACGAGTTTTTCCATATACATGTCCGGTGCTTTGAGAAAGCTGCCTTTTTCTCCCGCTGCCAATACCGCTAATGCATTGGATTGCCCCATCGCGGTCATTCGTGTCCCTTCAATGGGATCGACAGCGATATCGACATCGTCACCACCTAAGCCGACCTGTTCCCCGATATAGAGCATCGGAGCTTGATCGATCTCTCCTTCACCAATAACAATTTCGCCATTGATTTCTGTCTTATTCAATAAAATCCGCATTACTTCTACCGCTGCGCCGTCAGCCGCGTTTTTATCACCTCGGCCAAGCCATTGGTAACCTGCCAGTGCAGCACCTTCGGTTACCCGAGAAAAAGCCATTGCTAAATCGCGTTTCATGCTTACTCCAACCACAAATTAAAGAGGATAAAAAAGTTGCGCGGATTCTAGCACATTCATAAGTAAACGTTTGCTATTTAGCGTTGCAAGCCTTGTAGTGGATCAAAACTTTGTCTTTTAAGGGCGCTTTAAGCGAGAGAAGTAAAGATAGCGTCAATTGCGTTGTTTTTTTGACCGAATAGCGAACAAGATCGAATATAGTAAGTGTTTCTCTGCGCATGGCTGAGTAGAATGGTTAAATAGAGTGAATTGAATTCATATCACGGAATAAACAAGGGTAAGTCACATGTCTTTTGAAGTACTAGAACAACTCGAAGCAAAAATTCAAACTGCGGTTGATACCATCGCCTTACTGCAAATGGAAGTGGAAGAGCTGAAAGAAGAGAAACAACAGCTCATGCAAGAAGCGGATGAATTAAAAGCCAGCCGTGCAGAGCTTGAGCAAAAAGCCCAAGAAATGGAACAAGAGCATGCAGCATGGCAAACGCGTATCCGTAGCCTGTTAGGTAAGATGGAAGAGGTTGAGTAATCTCTACCTACGCTGATTGCTAATAACGCCGAACTTTGTTCGGCGTTATTGTTATATACGTTGGTTAAGCCACTGCAATCGGGCGTACACCAAGGGTATGACAAAGCGCGTAGGTCATTTCGGCGCGGTTCAAGGTGTAGAAGTGAAAATCTTTTACCCCCTCGCGGCTCAGGACTCTAATCATATCAATAGCCTGACTCGCCCCAACTAATTGTCGAGTGACCGGATCATCATCTAATCCTGCAAACTGCTTGGCCATCCACTGCGGCACTTTAACGTGGTTTTGCGCGGCAAAGCGTGCGGCTTGTTTAAAGTTTGAAACGGGTAAAATACCGGGAATGATTTCGGCATCGATTCCGGCGGCAACGCAGCGATCTCGAAAGCGTAGATAGCTCTCAATATCAAAAAAGAACTGAGTGATGGCTCGGTTGGCTCCCGCTTCGACTTTACGTTTTAAATTGAGCAGATCGGCTTGGGCACTTTTCGCTTCTGGATGCACTTCGGGAAACGCGGCCACGGAAATATCAAAATCGTGGCGAGATTTGAGTAGAGCAACTAAGTCAGCGGCGTACATTTCCGGCTTGCCACCACCCGGTGGAATATCACCACGTAGGGCGACAATACTTTCAATGCCGTTGTGCCAGTAGTCATCGGCGATAGTGATTAATTCTTCGCGGCTGGCATCAATACAGGTCAGATGCGGTGCCGCGATCAATCCGGTTTGATCTTTGATGGCTTTAATGATCGAATGGGTTCTATCACGCTCACCAGAGTTTGCCCCGTAGGTCACGGAAACGAATTTGGGTTTGAGTTCTTTTAAGCGATGCACCGAGCTCCACAAGGTTTCTTCCATTTGCGGTGTACTCGGTGGAAAAAACTCAAACGAGACATTGATATCTGAAACTTCAGCGATGCTTTGATTTAAAGCGTCGATATGACTGGCGTGCGTGTATCCCATTTTTCTCTCCCTGTGCTAACGACCACAACGCAAACACAACATTCTTTACGTATAGACGTCCATATGTCTACAGAATGTAATGAATCGATTTTAATGTCAACATTACTAGTATGAAGGTTTTTCATGTTGATGCTGAGTAAAATTCACAGATTTAACTGAAGAGAAATTGAGCGAGGCCGAAGCGTCTCTCCCTGTTGTAAAGGAGAGACGTGTTGAATGAGGAGCAGGCAAGCAGAGGTAAGGTGTGTTAATGCTCGCTCATAACAGGCTGGCGAGTCGGTTCAGATCCGATTGAATGGCGCCAGCGGTAACTTCACGTCCAGCTCCTGGACCGCGAATGACCAGAGGGTTATCTCGGTACCATTTGCTTTCAATGGCAAAAATATTATCGCAAGGGCGCAAGTTAGCCAGTGGGTGGTCGAGTTCTACGGCCTCTACGCCAACCGAGGCTTGGCCATTTTTCTCTAAGCGAGCGACATAACGGATCACCTTATGTTCTTTTTGGGCGCGAGCTAAGCGCTCAGCAAGACTTTGATTGAGCAGGTGGCTTTGATCAAGAAAATCATCCAAAGATAAGTGACGCAGTGCCTCTGGCACCAAAGACTCGACCTTGACGTGTTGAGGTTCAATGTTCAGACCAGATTCCCTTGCCAGAATAACCAGTTTACGCATCACATCGGAACCATCGAGATCATGGCGTGGATCCGGTTCCGTCAGTCCTTGTTGCCAAGCTAACTCAACCAGTTCGCTAAATGGCGTCGAGCCGTCGTATTGTTGAAATAGCCACGACAGTGTACCCGAGAAAATTCCTGATAAAGCGGTGATATCATCGCCACTTTCACGCAGATCACGTACAGTATGATTAATGGGTAGGCCCGCTCCAACCGTAGCATTGTATAACCAATGACGGCCAATTTTACTGAAAGCGTGTTTGACTTGATGATAGTACTCACCCTCTGCCGATCCGGCGACTTTATTGGCACTGATCAAATGCAAACCATGCTGCGCCATCGCTAAATATTGCTGCGCTAAATGTTCGCTGGCCGTTACGTCTAAGACAATGGCCTCATCATAGTTACGCAGTTCACCGAGCTGTTGCAGCCAGCGCTGACCATCATTGGGTTGTGCTTCATCTTGATATCGAGCCGCAACTTGGCTTGGATTGATGCCAGCCTCATCAAACCAAAAGGTTTGGCTATCGATAATCGCGACTAATGAAAATTGCATGCCGTAGCGTTTTTCTAATTCGGTTTGCTGCTCTGCAAACAGCTTTAACCAACTGCTACCAATGTTACCTTTACCACAGAGCGCTAAGGCCACGCGTTTTTGGGCTTGAAACAGCTGCTTATGTAAGCCAATCACCCTTTCGGTTAACGTATTTTGTCTTAACACTGCCACTAAGCTGAGCTCGGATTCCGCTGTGCAGATAAACTCAACTGGGCAGGTTTTCAGTTGCTGGTAAAAACCGTGATTGTGCTGCGCGTTACGTGTTACACCTGCACCTACCGCGGCTAATAGTGAATAACCTTCTTTGAGTTTACTCTCTGTGGCGAGTGCCGAGTCCTGTAGATAACTGAATACATCACTGGCCATCTCTCGGGTATAGGCAAGACGAAGTTGATGCTGATCGGCTTGCACTTCAAATGCCAATGGCTCCAGTTGGGCCCGTTTGAGGTGTGCTAATACCGTGTGCTGTAGGCGTTGGAAATCTTGTCCGGCAGCTAACGTCAATTCAATCAGCAGCACATCCTCCAAAGAGGTGATGATTTTTGCTCCTCGCCCAGAGGCGAGAATACGCTCAATGCGTGTCGATCCCGATTCTGGCTGGTGACTGGATCGTAAATGCAGTTCCATGGTGCTGTGTACGACCGGCTGTAAAGTGCGGCTATGCAGCACGGGAGCTGCCAATCGAGCCAGTTCATTGGCTTCATCTAAGCGCAGCAGTGGCAATAAACAAGCGTCATCCACCACTCTTGGATCCGCACTATATACACCCGCGACATCACTCCAAATGGTGACTCGTTCAACGTCCGCTAAAGCGCCAATCATGGTTGCAGAATAATCGGAGCCATTACGCCCAAGCAGAACGGTTTCCATTGCGCTATTTTGTGCAATGAAGCCAGTAATGATGACGCGCTGCTGCGGGTGCTGAGCGAGAATCTCTTTGAGTAAAGGCGCGGAACGAGTGCGATCAACCTCAGGTTGTGGCCCAGTTTCGGCACGTAGGAAAGCACGTGCGTCTTGTGCAATAGCGGGTAATTGTTGCTGATTGAGTAGTGCTGCCAATAAGCGCGCCGACCATACCTCACCATGCGCCAGCACTGCGGATTGTTGGGCGTAGTTTAGTGGCGGGGTGAGTGCGGCCAGTTGTGAGCACTCTTGATTGAGCTGACTCATAAGATGGTCGGCGATATCGCCGTTCAGTAATTCCTCAATCAGTTGAGTTTGATACTGACGGATAGCTTGCAGTTGTTGATGTGCCGTTAGACTATCTTTTTCAAGGTGACTGACAAAATCAATCAATTGATTGGTGGTTTTGCCAGCGGCAGAGACCACTACCAGATCGTGCTGCTGCGAATACTGCTGTAAAATATCCACCACATTTCGGTAGCAATCACCATCGGCTAGGCTACTACCGCCAAATTTATGTAACTGCTGCTTCATTAATTTTTTTCCTGTGCTTGATGGAAGGCTTGTTCAAGGTCAGCAATCAGATCGCAAGCCGCTTCCAATCCGACAGAGAGGCGCAGCAGTTGTTGGCCGACGCCAGCTTCGGCAAGGGCAATCTCCCCCATAGCTCGATGAGTCATTGAGGCTGGGTGGCAAATTAAGCTTTCGACGCCACCTAACGATTCCGCTAGCGAAAACAGACCTAATGCACCGACAAAGTGTTTGAGTTGTTCAAAGGTGCCTGCAAATTCAAAACTGAGCATGGCACCAAAGCCACTTTGCTGTTGTTTCGCAATCTCATGGCCGGGATGGCTGACCAAGCTAGGGTGATAAATTTGCCCAACCAGAGGTTGAGTTTGTAGGTAAGCGAGTACTTGTTGTGCGCTCTCTTCGTGAACGCGCATCCGGGCTGATAAAGTTCGTAAGCCACGCAAGGTCATATAACTATCAAACGGTGTGCCGGTTGAACCAAGGCAATTTCCCCACCACGCCAACTGCTCACCGTGTTCCGCTGCTCGGCTGATGATGACCCCACCAATCACATCAGAATGCCCATTGAGATACTTGGTGGTGGAGTGAATGACAAAATCCGCCCCTAAGGCGATAGGTTGCTGATAAATAGGAGTTAAAAACGTATTGTCTACCGCAACCAATGTATTAGCTGCTTTGGCTTGTTGGCAGAGCTGCTGAATATCGACCACTCGTACTAAAGGGTTAGAAGGGGTTTCGATCAGCAGCAGTTTGGGCTTGAGCGTTAACGCCTCACTCACCGCAGTCGGATCGGATTGATCAATAAACAAGACTTTGAAATCGCCTTTTTTCGCTCGTGAGTTGAGCAGTCGATAGGTACCGCCATAACAGTCATGAGGAGCAACAATCCACTCTTGAGGAGACAAAAAGGTCGAAATCCACAGATTGATAGCTGAGGTTCCACAGTTGGTGACAATCGCCGCTTGCCCCCCTTCGAGATCCGCTAGGGTTTGCTCCAGTAAGCTACGGTTTGGGTTACCAGAGCGGGTGTAATCATAGGTAGGCACTTCACCGAAGGCAGGAAAACCAAAGTTAGTCGATAGATAGATCGGTGGTACCACCGCATGATATTGGCTGTCCGATTCTATTCCTGTGCGAACCGCAATGGTGGCGGGTTGGCGAGTGGTCATAGTGGCTTCCTTTCTGAATCTACAATAAATGGGCTAACGGCAGAGGGGATCTCATCGTCAATAGAGTCACACTTTACTGATCAAAAAAGAAGACGTCAACACATCTAGATGTCTATATGTCTTTGCTTATGGCAGTAAATCCCGCTAAAATTAGGGACTTTAATTAGTAGACTCAAATTCACACAACGAAGGTGCGCAATGGCAGACTGGAATGGCGATTATATTAGCCCCTACGCGGAGCATGGTAAAAAGAGTGAGCAGGTAAAAAAAATCACGGTATCCATTCCGTTGAAGGTACTCAAAGTGCTTACTGATGAAAGAACTCGCCGACAAATCAACAATTTACGTCACGCTACCAACAGTGAATTATTGTGTGAAGCTTTTCTGCATGCGTATACAGGTCAACCTTTACCGACCGATGAGGATTTACGTAAAGACAGGCCGGATGATATTCCAAGTGAAGCTAAAGCCTTGATGACCGCAATGGGTATTGAGTTTGAAGCGTACGATGACTGAATGATGCCCATAAAAAAACCTAGCTACGCTAGGTTTTTTTAGATCAAGGGTCGCTATAAGGTCATCATTAACGACTATTTTCTGCCATATAATTTTCTGGCATGTCGATACGGGCAACACCTGACTCGACGGCGGCTTGAGCGACCGCTTTGGCGACTCGTGGTAGTAAGCGTGGGTCCATTGGTTTTGGAATAATATAATCAGTACCATAGCTAAGCTTTTCAACCCCAGCCGCTTTGAGTACTTCACTTGGGATCGGCTCTTTGGCTAATTGACGAATTGCATCGACAGCGGCAAGTTTCATTGCATCATTAATTTCGCTGGCGCGAACGTCCAATGCACCACGGAAAATAAATGGGAAACACAGCACATTATTCACTTGGTTAGGGTAATCGCTGCGCCCAGTACCGAGGATTAAATCGTTTCTCACCTGATGAGCCAATTTAGGTTTAATTTCCGGATCGGGGTTGGAGCAAGCAAAAACAACGGGTTTATCGGCCATTAATGCTAGGGCTTCTGGTGGTAATAAATTCGGGCCAGAAACCCCAAGGAATAAATCGGCACCGGCAATTACATCTTCCAAAGTGCGCTTATCGGTATTGTTGGCAAACAATTGCTTGTATTCGTTTAAATCATCACGGCGGGTATGAATGACGCCTTGGCGATCCAGCATGTAAATTTTTTCACGCATCGCCCCGCATTTAATCAACAGTTCCATACAAGCGACCGCTGCGGCGCCCGCACCCAGACAAACAATAATACATTCATTGAGTTGTTTGCCTTGCAGTTCAATCGCGTTGAGCATTCCAGCGGCCGTCACAATCGCGGTGCCGTGTTGATCATCATGGAAGACAGGGATATCACAGCGCTCGATGAGGCGGCGTTCAATTTCAAAGCAATCTGGCGCTTTAATATCTTCTAAATTGATCCCGCCAAAGGTGTCGGCGATGTTGGCAACGGTATCGACAAACTCATCGATAGTGCGATGTTTGACTTCGATGTCGATCGAATCAAGACCAGCAAAGCGTTTAAAGAGTAGCGCTTTACCTTCCATTACCGGCTTTGATGCCATCGGACCAAGATTACCTAAACCAAGAATTGCGGTGCCATTCGAAATGACGGCAACCGTATTGCCTTTGGCGGTGTACTTGTACACGTTATCAGGTTGTTGGGCGATTTCACGTACCGGTTCTGCCACGCCTGGGCTATAGGCAAGCGCAAGGTCACTGGCTGAATCTGCCGGCTTGGTTAAGGCAATGCCAATTTTACCTGGAGTCGGTAGTGCATGGTAATCAAGAGCGCGTTGGCGAAATGCTTCTTGTGGCGAGAGGTCTTGGCGATGATCATCAGACATAGGGGGAGCTTCTCTTATAATGTTATCAACGAAACTATGATTCTAAAGGATGTCGATTGAGCTGCCTAGGTGGGATTGCGATCACAAACCATCAAATCGGTAAGATGAAGACTGATAAGACCAGCTGAGCGTCAAATAAGATAAAGCAGAGAGCAATAACATGAACACATAAAAAAAGAACGCCGGAGCGTTCTCTTTTAATAATCTTCGCGTGAAGTAAGGATTACTTCTTGCTGGATAGAGCACCGAAACGCTTGTTGAAGCGGTCAACGCGGCCACCGGTATCAACGATACGTTGCTTACCAGTGTAGAATGGGTGGCATTTGTCACATACGTCAAGGTAGATGCTTTCTTTAGCAAGCGTTGACTTAAATGTGAAAGCATTGCCGCAAGAGCAAGTTGCGCTGACTTCTTTGTATTCTGGGTGGATACCAGCTTTCATGGGATAACCTCAAATGTAGGCCGCGTCGCTATCCGGATCAATGCCGGACACCACACGTAATGTTAATGATAATATGCAGATGCTAAACCGATTTGCCAAGCATCTTTAAGGCGCGATATATTAATGAATCCACGCCATGGGATCAACTGCTTTCGGCGCTATTTTCACCACTTTTGTTGGTCGAATTTCTGGTTGTCATCCAGTAGACTGTGTTTTCTGCTCCTTTTTATTGCTAACGGATGGTTATGCGCCCCACTATTGCTCGTGTTGCTTTACCGGTTCCTCTTGATAAATCCTTCGATTATTTGATTGCTGACGGTGTGTGTCCTGTGGTTGGCGGACGGGTTTCGGTTCCGTTTGGTCGCCAAACCTTAGTGGGGATTGTCATTGCTCTCGTGTCTGAATCCGATTTTCCTTTGCATCAATTGAAATCGCTGCATGCGGTATTAGATACACAGCCGTTATGGCCAGAAACACTCTATGGGTTATTGCAGTGGTGCAGTCAATATTACCATTACCCTCTGGGAGAAACCCTAGCTAACGCGATGCCAAGTGCGTTGCGTAAAGGCAAAGTGGCGCAATTTGCGGTGACTAAGGAGTGGCGACTGACTGAGCAAGGGCGCAATCAACTACTCCAAGGCTTTGGTCGTGCCATCAAGCAGGCCAAGGTTATGCAGTTATTGCAAGCGGGGCCCGTTTCTCATCAGACCATGTTGGATGAAGCGGTATCAAGTAGCACGCTAAATACTCTGCTTGATAAGCAATGGATAGAAGTGCTTGAGCAAGCTCCGCAGATCGTACCTTGGCCTTCTGATGTTGAAGCTCGGGTTGATAAACCGAAATTAAACCCAGAGCAGGCGATTGCGATTGCGACGGTGAACAGTCAGCCGGGCTTTGGATGCTACTTGTTGCAAGGCGTCACGGGGTCAGGTAAGACCGAAGTGTACTTAAATTTGATCAAGCCTGTTTTAGAACAAGGCAAACAGGCCTTAGTGTTAGTGCCAGAAATTGGCTTGACGCCACAAACGATTCAACGTTTTCGTCAACGTTTTACCGTGCCCGTGGTCGTGATTCACTCGGGATTAAATGACACGGAGCGTCTTAATGCTTGGTTAGCAGCACGGGATAAAGCGGCGGGGATTATTATTGGTACTCGTTCGGCCTTATTGACCCCTTTTGCTGATCTCGGGATTATTATTGTTGATGAAGAACATGATACATCTTATAAGCAGCAAGATAGCTTGCGTTATCACGCGCGCGATGTTGCGGTCATGCGAGCCAATCTTGAGCAAGTGGCGATTGTCCTCGGCTCGGCAACTCCGGCTTTAGAAACGCTGCATAATGCGTTGAGTGGAAAATATTATCATCTGCAACTGACTGAGCGAGCGGGGCACGCCGTGCCCACGAAAAATCGAGTGCTGGATATTAAAGGTGAGTATTTAGAGAGCGGACTCTCTGCGCCGTTGATAGCCGAAATGCGTCGTCATTTACAGCAAGGCAATCAAGTCTTGTTGTTTCTTAATCGACGTGGTTTTTCTCCCGCCTTGATGTGCCATGAATGTGGTTGGATTGCCGATTGTCAGCGCTGTGATGCTTATTACACCTATCATCAACACAGTAACGAGGTCCGTTGTCATCATTGTGGCTCGCAACGTCCGGTTATTCAGCACTGTCAAAGTTGTGGCTCACATCAATTAGTGACCGTTGGCGTTGGGACTGAGCAACTTGAGCAGCAGCTTGCTCAGTTATTTTCTGATTATCGCACCATTCGTATTGATCGAGACAGCACTAGGCGTAAAGGCAGTTTAGAAGCCGCGTTGACCGCTATCCACAATAATCAGTATCAAATTTTGATTGGTACGCAAATGTTGGCCAAAGGGCACCATTTTCCCAATGTAACCTTAGTCGCGCTGTTGGATGTGGATGGTTCTTTGTACAGCAGTGATTTTCGTGCCCCAGAGCGCTTGGCACAGTTATTCATTCAAGTTGCTGGCCGCGCGGGAAGGGCAAGTAAGCCTGGGGAAGTGGTTTTGCAAACTCATCATCCTGAGCACAGCTTATTACAAGCGCTACTGCATAAGGGATACGATCATTTTGCTCGAACCGCTCTGGCTGAGCGGCACGTCGCTCAACTTCCGCCCTACACCTATTTAACGCTGTTTCGCGCTGAAGCGAATCAATCATCGGTGGTAGAAACCTTCTTAAGGCAAGTTCGGCAAACCTTACAAGTGCATCCGTTGTTTGATCAAGCCTGCGTGGTACTTGGGCCAACGCCAGCACCATTGGCTAAGCGAGCGGGTAAGCACCGTTGGCAACTGTTACTACAAACCCCTTCACGTAGCAC
This sequence comes from Vibrio sp. A8-1, assembly GCF_013048685.1. Taxonomy (NCBI): domain Bacteria; kingdom Pseudomonadati; phylum Pseudomonadota; class Gammaproteobacteria; order Vibrionales; family Vibrionaceae; genus Vibrio; species Vibrio sp. A8-1. Next base: position 160,146 of record NZ_VHTC01000001.1, on the reverse strand, counting down.
GATGCAGGCGATATTAACCAGTTCAAAAACGGCTATTCAGTTGTTGCCTTTAGCCAATAAAGTGCGTTGGTCTTTGGATATTGAGCCGCAAGATTTGAGTTAAATCTCTCCCCTCACTCGCTTGATGCTTATTGAAAGTAGGGCTGACTGAGCGCTGTTTTTTAGGGGTTCTAAATAGCAGTGAGTTTTATTTGCGCAACTAAAATCACTTGCTGTGATCGATGTCATATTTGTAATGCAAAAAATGTTACTTAAGCCGTAACTTTCTCTATGGAAAGAAATAAACTAGGGGCACTATACGTTCAGTGAATCGTTTTCGTCGACCATGTTATGACTTTACGACGAAGGGAGTCGTTTTACCGACAACGTTTATTCGGCTTAGGTATTGAGAGAAAATAGAGAGGGTTAAAAATTTATGGCGACAATGAAGGACGTTGCCCAGTTGGCAGGTGTCTCTACCGCGACGGTATCTCGTGCGTTGATGAATCCTGAGAAAGTATCCACCACCACTCGTAAACGAGTGGAAGAAGCGGTACTTGAAGCTGGCTACTCCCCCAACTCTTTAGCGCGAAATCTGCGCCGTAATGAATCAAAAACCATTGTGGTGATCGTGCCCGATATTTGTGACCCTTATTACACCGAGATCATTCGTGGTATCGAAGATGTGGCGATGGAGCATGGGTATTTGGTGCTGCTGGGTGACAGTGGTCAACAAAAGAAGCGTGAAAGCTCGTTTGTGAACCTAGTCTTCACCAAGCAAGCCGACGGTATGTTATTGCTTGGTGCTGATCTGCCGTTTGATGTCAGTAAAGCGGAACAGAAAAATCTGCCACCGATGGTGATGGCCTGTGAATATGCCCCGGAGTTAGAACTGCCGACGGTACATATTGATAACCTTACCTCAGCATTTGAGGCGGTGAACTACCTCACTCAGATGGGACATAAAAAAATTGCTCAAATCAGCGGGCCAGTAGGTGCTGTGTTGTGTGAATTTCGTCAGCAAGGTTACCAGCAAGCACTGCGTAGAGCTGGATTGGTGAAAAATCCAACCTATACCGTTGTTGGTGACTTCTCTTTTGAATCCGGTGCTAAAGCGGTACGACAGTTATTAGCACTGTCTGAGCCACCAAGTGCGATTTTTTGTCATAATGACGCGATGGCGATTGGGGCAATGCAAGAGGCGAAACGCTTAGGTTTACGAGTTCCGCAAGATTTATCCGTTGTGGGGTTTGATGATATTCAGTTTGCTCAGTATTGCGATCCACCGTTAACGACGATTTGCCAGCCACGCTATGAAATTGGCCGACAAACGATGTTGATGATGCTTGAATTACTGCGAGGTCGAGATGTTCAGGCTGGATCACGGTTGTTAGAAACTCATCTGGTAGTGAGATCCAGCGCCGCGCCGCCAAGGTAAATATTGCCCTGACTGAGCGGGTTTGCAGAAGATAACCAGCGTTGCTTACATATTGACGCTGTTATCCGACGGCAAACTCCTTTACCATGGAGCTACAATTGTCAGCGTTTGAATTGAATCGTGGCTAATAAAGATTATGTAAGAAGGGGTCGTAGTCCAAAGAAGCCGACCGCAAAAACAACAACGCGCCGAAAACCTTGGCGCAGTGGATTGATCGCGTTAATCCTCCTCAGTGGGTTTGTTTATGGATTGTATTGGCTAAACCAGAAACCTGAGCCGCCCGCACCACCAGTCAAAACCGTTTCTCCGGTTAAACCTGCGACGCCACCTGCGCGAGTGATCCCGCCACCACCGACGGAAAAGTGGGACTATGTGCAGAGTCTGCCTCAGCGTGAAATTGAAGTCACCGCTAAAGAGCAGCAACTGTCGGAGATCCCGTACATCATGCAGTGTGGGGCATTTAAAACCTTGCAACAAGCGGAAGCGCGTAAGGTCGAGATTGCTTTTCAAGGGCTGAAGAGCAACATCCGCAAAACTGAAAATAGCAGTTGGTTTCGAGTGGTGTTAGGACCATATCCATTAAAACGAGATGCTGAGCGAGATCGCCACCGTTTACAACGCGCTAAAATTGAGCCTTGTGCGATATGGAAAGAATCACAATAAACAGAATTTAGGCGATTCAACCTTTCAAGATGGCTAACGAGTCACTTTCTCTCGCTCTTCTTCGTAAGAGGAGAGAAAACGGCCGCGTTGGCCTTTTTTCTGCATTCCGTTTCTCCTTACCTTGAAATCGTTTTTCCGCATCCTCATATACCTTAAACACCCTAGTGAAATAATAAAGAGGTCCTCACGTGACTACCATTGTATCTGTACGTCGTGATAATAAAGTTGTGATTGCCGGAGACGGCCAAGTCTCGCTTGGCAATACCGTAATGAAGGGTAATGCGCGCAAGGTTCGTCGTTTATACAACAATAAAGTTCTGGCCGGATTCGCTGGTGGTACCGCAGATGCCTTCACGCTATTCGAGCGTTTTGAAAGTAAGTTGCAAATGCACCAAGGTCATTTGACCAAAGCAGCGGTTGAGCTTGCGAAAGATTGGCGTAGTGATCGTGCTTTGCGTCGTTTGGAAGCGATTTTAGCGGTTGCTGATGAAACCACATCGTTGATCATTACTGGTAATGGCGATGTGGTGCAGCCAGAACACGATCTGATTGCGATTGGTTCTGGTGGTAATTATGCTCAAGCCGCAGCACTCGCGTTGTTGGAAAACACTCAATTAGACGCGCGTGAAATTGCTGAAAAAGCGTTAAATATTGCTGGCAATATTTGTGTATTTACCAACCACCATCACACCATTGAAGAACTAGAAATACCAGCCGCATTATTGCCTGAAAAGAACGCATAATCTGGTGTGAACTCTGTACTGAATGTAAGGAATTGATGATGTCTGAAATGACGCCTCGTGAAATTGTTCACGAACTAAACCGCCATATTATCGGTCAAGAGAAAGCCAAACGTGCTGTAGCGATTGCATTACGTAACCGCTGGCGCCGTATGCAACTTGAAGAAAGTTTACGGGTCGAAGTGACACCGAAAAACATTCTGATGATCGGCCCAACAGGGGTGGGTAAAACAGAAATTGCTCGCCGCTTAGCTAAGCTAGCCAATGCACCGTTTATCAAAGTAGAAGCGACGAAATTTACCGAAGTGGGTTATGTTGGTAAAGAAGTCGAAAGTATTATCCGTGATTTGACCGATGTGGCGGTTAAATTAACCCATCAACAGGCGATGGAAAAGGTTAAGTTTCGTGCTGAAGAATTGGCCGAAGAAAGGGTACTTGACGCCCTTTTGCCTCCTGCGCGCGATGCGTGGGGAGAGTCAGAAAAAACCGAGCAGTCATCGACCACTCGCCAAGTGTTTCGTAAAAAACTTCGTGAAGGCCAGTTAGACGACAAAGAGATTGAAATTAACGTTGCCGTACCACAAATGGGCGTTGAAATTATGGCGCCTCCAGGTATGGAAGAGATGACCAATCAACTGCAAGGGTTGTTTCAAAATCTCGCAGGTGATACCAAGAAAAAGCGTAAACTGAAAATCAAAGAGGCGTTAAAAGCCTTGGTTGAAGAAGAAGCGGCGAAACTGGTTAACCAAGAAGAGTTAAAAGAGCAAGCTATTTACAACGTTGAGAACAACGGCATCGTGTTTATCGATGAAGTTGATAAAATTTGTAAGCGCGGTGAAAGCTCTGGCCCTGATGTATCTCGTGAAGGGGTACAGCGTGATTTATTACCACTGATTGAAGGAAGTACCGTTTCAACTAAGCACGGTATGGTAAGAACCGATCATATTTTGTTTATCGCTTCGGGTGCCTTCCAAGTGGCTAAACCTTCGGATTTAATTCCAGAGCTGCAAGGTCGTTTACCGATTCGTGTTGAGTTAGAAGCGTTATCGAGTCATGATTTCAAACGTATTCTTACCGAACCGAAAGCGTCTTTAACTGAGCAATATATCGCATTGATGAAGACTGAACAGGTCGATATCAGCTTTACTGAAGATGGCATTAAACAAATTGCCGAAGCCGCGTGGCAAGTCAATGAAAGCACAGAAAATATTGGTGCACGACGTTTGCATACGGTGATGGAGCGTTTGATGGATGAGATCTCTTATGAAGCGACAGAGCGCCCGGGTAGTCAAATGGTCATCGATGGCGACTATGTACGTGGTCGTCTCAGTGAATTGGTGGAAGACGAGGATCTTAGCCGCTTTATCTTATAAATTACTAGCCCACCGCACTGGTGGGCTTTTTTATCGCCCTCGTTTGCGCGTATACTCAGCGCACTGTTTTGTCATTGCTATTTATTATGAATAACTCTTTACGTATTTGGGTCGATGCGGCGCGACCGAAAACTCTCCCTCTTGCCTTGGTCTCTATTCTTACGGGGAGTGTACTGGCGTTTTCTGTCGGTTCGTGGTCTTGGCCAGTCACCGGTTTAGCGTTACTGACCGCAACTTTATTGCAAATTCTCTCCAATTTAGCCAATGACTACGGTGATGCGCTGAAAGGGACGGATAACGAACAGCGTCTTGGACCGATGCGGGCGATTCAATCAGGTGCGGTTTCATTAGCCGATATGAAACAAGCGATGATCATTAACGTGCTATTAACGATCGTCTCTGGATTAGCCTTGGTTTTTTATGCGTTAGACAGTGCCCAAAGTATTGCTGCCTTTTTGGCGCTGGGCGTAGTCGCCATTCTCGCTGCGATTGCCTATACCGTTGGCAATAAACCCTATGGCTATGTGGGGTTGGGGGATTTATCCGTCTTCATCTTTTTCGGTTTACTTGGTGTCTCTGGCAGTTATTTTTTACATACAGGCCAGATCGAATGGCGGTTGTTATTGCCCTCTGTTGGTTGTGGGTTATTAGCGGTATCGGTGCTCAATATTAATAATATGCGAGATATTGAAAACGATGCCTTATGTGGTAAACGTACGGTAGTGGTACGTTTAGGGCAGCAGCGTGCCAAGGTGTATCATCTGTTGTTATTAGCCGGAGCCCTATGCGCCTTTGCCAGCTACTTATTGATTCAAGACCGCTCAGCTTGGCTTAGTGCTCCTTTTTTGTTCAGCCTGATGGTATTGATTAATCATGGGCGAGCCGTGTATCGAACTTCGCAACCGGTACAGATGGCGCCTTTGTTACCCAATGCAGTCAAATGCGCTTTAGTTACCAATGTATTGTTTATTTCGGTCGTCATCGCTCAAACAATCCTACGTTAATTTGCGTTCTGTCATTGCATTGACTTACTGACACTATATACTCGTGGGATAATGGTTCGTTAAGAGAGTAAAGCTATGGAATACAACACCTCTGCGCTGTGCGATATCTATCTCGAGCAAGTCGATGTACTAGAACCGATGTTCAGTAACTTTGGAGGCCGAGCATCCTTTGCTGGTCAAGTGACGACCATTAAATGTTTTGAAGATAATGGGTTGATTCGCGAAACTCTTGAACAAGACGGTGTCGGCCGAGTGCTGTTGATCGATGGTGGTGGTTCGTTACGTCGAGCGCTGATTGATGCCGAGCTCGCTGCGATTGCTGAAGAAAACGAGTGGGAAGGCATTGTCGTTTATGGCTGCGTTCGAGAAGTCGATGAACTGGAAGAGATGAGCGTGGGTATTCAAGCGCTGGCTTCTATTCCTGTTGGCGCGGTGTCACTGGGTATCGGTGAAATTGATGTTGCGGTGAACTTTGGTGGGGTAACCTTCCTACCTGAAGATTATCTCTACGCCGATAACACAGGGGTGATTTTATCACCTGAGCCCTTAAACGTCGATTTAGACGTTGAAGACGACGAGCTCGAAGAGATCTAACTTTCGCGCGCCGATTGGATAATTTGAAGCAGAACCGAAGTCAAAAGCTTCGGTTTTTTGTTGCCATAAAACTTGTCTTGGTATCTAGTTTGTTATCGACAGTATTCGTTGACGTAGCCGTAACGCATATAGGTAGCCAAGCAAACCGCCCATAATATTGCCTAAAGCGATGCCGATAAACAATCCGATCACACCATACCAATACGCCCCAAGCCAAGCCGCAGGTAAAGTAAAGATGAAAAGACGCATTACGCTCCATTGAAATGCTTTTAGCGGTTGATGAAGGGCGTTTAACGCCGAAACCAACATCATCACGATACCTTGAAAGCCATAACTGATAGGGACAATCAGTAAGTAGTACCACAGTAAGTCACGCACGCTTTGCTCTTGTGAAAACAATGCCGCTAGCGGAATGCTCAGTGGCACCATCATGATAAAAATCAAGAACTGAAAAACCACGGCAAAACGCAGGCCAACAAATAACCCTTCAAAGCTGCGCTGTGGATTATCGGCCCCTAAGTTTTGTGCCATGAATGGCGTTAAGGCAGAAGTGAGCGACATTAATACCAAGATTAAAATCGATTCAATACGCTGTGCGGCACCATAAGCCGCGACGGCTGCGGTGCCATGTTGGGAAAGCATGATCATTAACACGGCACCACATAATGGATTCATCGCACTCGATAGCGCCGCTGGGGTGCCAATGGTTAAAATTTGTCGCCAGTCACGATTAAGCATTTTCAAATTAGCTCGAGCAAGCAGCTTGTCACGTCGAGCCAAAATATACAGTGAGCCGATTAGCGCGCCGAGCCAAGAGCAGGCGCTGGCAATCGCTGCCCCTTGTATGCCTAATTCTGGAAAGGGGCCATAGCCAAAAATCAATAATGGATCGAGTACGCCATTGATGACTCCCGCCAATAACATGATTTTGGCGGGAGTTTTAGTGTCTCCGGTAGCGCGAATGGCGCTATTGCCCGCCATGGGGATCACCAGTAAAGGAATGGTCAGATACCAAATTTGCATATACTGGTTAATCAGGGGGAGCAGTTCAGCTTGTGCGCCGAGTAAACGAAATAGTGGGTCGATAGTAAGAACACCGATGAAGGAGGCGCACAATACCAGGACCACGGCCAATAACAAACCATGACTAGTCAGGCGCGCCGCTTGCTTGGTTTCTCCTTGACCTAATAAACGGCCAATACAGGTAGAGAGTCCAACGCCAATCCCCATGGTGATACAGTTGACGGCGAAGGTGACCGGAAAGGTGTAGCTGATGGCGGCTAGTGCTTGAGTACCGAGCAACGAAATAAAAAAGGTATCGACTAAGTTGAACAGTAAGATAGCGATCATCCCTACCGTCATTGGCAGCGTCATTTGGCGCAGTACTTGGGGGATAGGGGCGGACAACAAGCCGTGTTTATCGTGCATGGTGAATCAGCGAATAGAAAGTGCAAGAGGGGCTAGGATACTCTATATCAGGATCGGGTACTAGCGATGAACTTGGCGATAAAAATAAGGCCAGCATGGCTGGCCTTGAGATAACTTATTGATAATGATTAAGCATTTTTCATTTTAGCGGCTGCTTTCGCGATTGCAGCAAAGCTCTTCGCATCCAGTGCAGCACCGCCAACTAAAGCGCCATCAATGTCTGGTTGTGAGAAGTAAGCTTCTGCATTTTCTGCTTTCACTGAGCCACCGTATTGAATGATCACCTGCTCGGCAACGGCAGGGCTTTTCGCGGCGATGTGAGCACGAATAGAAGCATGGATACGCTGTGCGTCATCCGCTGTTGCTGCTTTACCAGTACCGATTGCCCAGATGGGTTCATAAGCGATGATCGCATCGTTTAGTGCTTCTACGCCGTAAGCATTGATCACGGCATCAATTTGGCGCGCACAAACCGCTTCGGTTTCGCCTGCTTCATTTTGTGCTTCTGATTCACCGATACAGAACACTGGTGTTAGACCGTTCTCTTTTAAGAATGCAAATTTCTTAGCGACAAATTCGTCAGATTCATGATGGTATTGACGACGCTCAGAGTGACCAATGATGATGTGAGTGGCGCCGAAGTCTTTTAACATCGCTGGAGACATATCACCGGTAAAAGCACCGCTGTTATTTAGGTCAGTATTTTGTGCACCAAGAATGATTTTGTTGCCACCTTGTTTGATTAAACGCTCAGCAAGATCGAGGTATAGCGCTGGTGGAGCGACAGCCACATCAACACCGTTTACACCTTCTAGCTCAGCATTCAGGCCATTCAGTAGCTCAGTCACCATAGTTTTGCTACCGTTAAGTTTCCAGTTACCCATCACAACAGGACGACGCATAGGAATATCTCCAATTTAATTGATAAAAAAAGAACGACTGGCAAAGAATATAACAGATAAAAGCGCATAGATCATGATTAGGGTCATGACTTTCTTGGATCCTCTTTTCTGTCTTGCCCATAGTGCGTTAAGCTGACGAGAGTGATATTAAGGGGAATCATTTTTGCTATCGTGGCAAATGAATCATCGAGAGTGATAGACAGGGAGTTTTCATGCCAAATTTAGTCTTAGAGTATTCAAATTCTGTTGAGGAACGAGTCAACATCCAAGGATTACTGGAAGATTTACATCAAGTAGCGATAGACAGTGGGTTATTTGAAACCGCCTCGATCAAATCTCGCACTTTGCGTTGTCATCATTGGTTGATTGGTGAACAGGGCGATAGTGTCGACTTTATCCATCTCAGCTTTGAATTACTCGATGGACGCAGTGGCCAACAAAAACGTGAGCTTTCTCGCCAGTTAATGGCCGTACTCGCTGAGCAAGCAAGTCAGGTTCATTCATTAACGATCAATGTGCGTGATATGGACAAAGATAGTTTTCAGAAAATTATTTATTGAGTGAGTAAGTAATGCCATTAACCCAATTGTTGTTTTCTTTCCATGGCCGGATTGGTCGCCAAACCTATTGGTTATGGAATCTCGGTTATTATTTGACCATTATTGTTTTCATGTTAACAGTGAGTCGCTGGTTGCCGAGCTTTGCGGCCTATCTTTGGCCATTATTACTGCTTGGGCTCTTATTGCCAGATTTAGCGGTAACCGCTAAGCGCTGGCATGATCGCGATAAGTCGAGTTGGTGGTTGTTATTGAATTTACCGTTGTTGGTCGGGCGAATGGGTATGCCTGTTGGGGAAACGACGATGGCAACCACTCCCAATTGGTGGGAAACCGCCCTTGCGTTACTTGCATTGGGCTGCGGAAGTTGGATTTTAGTCGAATGTGGTTTTCTTGCGGGTAAAGTGACCGATAATCGTTTTGGCAAATCCCCCCATACAACGAATTCCTAGCGCCAATCATCGTGGCGAGCTTGAAAAGGGATAATTTGTGCCGAGGTGGTTGGTTGGTTATCTCCTTCTAAAGCACCTCGAAACTTTATCATTTGTACACTTAGTTCCTGCATCAGTTTGACATTTGCATGGTGAGGATTTTTACAGCGGCTCAGTATGCGATCAATATGGTTTTGCTGGGCGCGTAATCGATCTTGCATGATAGCGGAAGCAGAATCAATCAATTCATCACAGAGCGATTGTTTCAACGAGCTAAACGCTTCAGGATTTTGCTCTGCTAGCAATACTAACTCATCAAAAGAGGGGAGAACTTGGATAGGACTGGGTGATCGAGACATTGAGTGCACCTTATCTTCTATGAGTACCATGCCATAAGGTAAATCATGGCGGATGAAGAGATGGCCCGAAAGCAAATAGCGTTGCTGAACTTGTTGGTTGGTTGAAGCTCACCACGTGTTTACTTGTTACAGGCCATGCCTCCTAATGACTTAATGATCAGTATAGATAACAGATCAAAATAATGAGAAGAGAATCACGCCATTCTCATTATTGAAACAGAAAATAGGCTACGGCGCTTAAGGATGTGCTGAGAAAGGTTGGATACGGTAAGCGCAGCGGTGCTGGCCTTCAATAATGTGCTCGCTACGTTCGATATGACACTCTGGGCCAAGTAGCTGCTTAAACACATTGAGTTCGGAGACGCAGAGAGCGGGGCAGCGTTTAGCCGCTCGACAGATAGGGCAGTGATTTTCAATCAATAAATAGCCCCATTCTGTACGTTCTAGTTCAGCCATATAGCCTTCTTGCTCACGCAATTTGACTAAGGTCTGTAATTTAGTTGCTAAATCATTACAGGCTATTAATGCTTGTTGGTAATGTTGCAGTGTATGCGCTTCTCGTTCAGCGGTGACTTTGGCTAAGCCATCTTGACCAAATAGATGCTCAACCGCGTCGATCATTTGAATCGTTAGCTCACCATGTCGGTCCGCAAACTGATCATGTCCTTTTTTGGTTAGCGACCAATGACGAGTTGGGCGACCGACTTTGACTTTGACATCATAGAAAATCAGGATCCCCTCATCTTCTAAGCTTTGTAAATGCTGTCGAGCGCCCATGGTGGTAATGTGCAGATCATTTGCCACTTGTTTTGCTGTGACAGCACCTTCTCGTTTGATGGTGTGTAAAATCCGCTCGATGGTCTTCATGGTTTTCCTCTTTAATTACTCTGTCTATTATGGATAAGCCTCTTAATAAAGCAAAGGATTTACAATCACCTGAGAATAGAATCCTCACTGAACGTCGCGCTGGATGACCGTTGAGTCTGCAATTCTTAATCCTATGGATCGTTGTTGATCGATCGTTTCCTTGGGCGTTGAATCTTTTCTCGATAAATTTGTTAACTAAATCACGTTTTTTTTATTCTTCCCCCTTGGGATTGTTGGCTTTCTCCCCCACATAACAGTCACAAGCTGAGTAATCAGCCTTTTCATTAACCTCATAGAAAATAAAATCAGGAGAGACGACCGATGAACATTCGTCCATTACACGACCGAGTTATCGTTGAACGCCAAGAAGTTGAATCTAAGTCTGCTGGTGGCATTGTTCTAACGGGCTCAGCGGCAGAAAAATCCACTCGTGGCAAAGTATTAGCTGTGGGTAAAGGCCGTATCCTTGAGAATGGTTCGGTTCAAGCGCTGGATGTAAAAGTGGGTGATACTGTTATCTTCTCTGAAGGTTACGGTACCAAAACAGAAAAGATCGATGGCAAAGAAGTGTTGATTCTATCTGAAAACGACATCATGGCGATTGTCGAGTAAGAGTAAGCATTGAGTAATTTTTGCTCTGATTCAAAAACGATTGATTAAAACAGAATTAAGAAAAGGAAATGAAACATGGCTGCTAAAGACGTTAAATTTGGTAACGATGCACGCATTAAAATGCTAGAGGGCGTTAATGTTCTCGCTGACGCGGTAAAAGTGACTCTTGGTCCTAAAGGTCGTAACGTAGTATTAGACAAATCGTTTGGTGCTCCAGTTATCACTAAAGATGGTGTGTCCGTTGCGCGTGAAATTGAACTGGAAGACAAATTCCAGAACATGGGCGCACAAATGCTAAAAGAAGTCGCTTCACAAGCCAATGATGCTTCTGGTGACGGTACGACAACCGCAACCGTATTAGCACAAGCGATCATTACTGAAGGCTTGAAAGCTGTCGCTGCGGGTATGAATCCAATGGATTTGAAACGCGGTATTGATAAAGCCGTTGTTGCTGCCGTTGAAGCGTTGAAAAACCTATCAGCACCATGTGCAGACACCAAAGCCATCGCTCAAGTGGGTACTATTTCTGCAAACTCTGATTCAAGCGTGGGTAATATCATTGCTGAAGCAATGGAAAAAGTTGGCCGTGATGGCGTTATTACGGTTGAAGAAGGTCAAGGTCTACAAGATGAGCTTGATGTTGTGGAAGGTATGCAATTTGATCGCGGTTACCTATCTCCTTACTTCATTAACAACCAAGAAGCGGGTAGCGTTGACTTAGACAACCCATTCATTCTGTTGGTTGATAAGAAAATTTCTAACATCCGTGAATTACTGCCTGCGCTTGAAGGCGTCGCCAAAGCGTCTCGTCCATTACTGATTGTTGCGGAAGATGTCGAAGGCGAAGCGTTAGCCACTCTCGTTGTTAACAATATGCGTGGTATCGTTAAAGTTGCTGCGGTTAAAGCACCTGGTTTTGGTGACCGTCGTAAATCAATGCTACAAGACATTGCTATTCTAACTGGTGGTACCGTTATCTCTGAAGAGATTGGTCTTGAACTTGAAAAAGTGACGCTGGAAGATCTTGGCCAAGCAAAACGTATTTCTATCACCAAAGAAAACACCACCATTATTGATGGTGCTGGTGAAGAAGGAGCTATCAAAGGCCGCGTAGTGCAAATTCGTCAACAAATTGAAGATGCAACATCAGATTACGACAAAGAGAAACTGCAAGAGCGCGTTGCTAAATTGGCTGGCGGTGTAGCAGTAATCAAAGTCGGCGCAACCACTGAAGTTGAAATGAAAGAGAAGAAAGACCGCGTAGAAGATGCGCTACACGCGACTCGCGCTGCGGTTGAAGAAGGTGTTGTTGCGGGTGGTGGTGTTGCACTAATTCGTGCTGCCGCTAAAGTAGCGGGCCTTGAAGGTGACAATGAAGATCAAACCGTCGGTATCCGCCTTGCGCTTCGTGCAATGGAAGCCCCTATTCGTCAAATCGTTAAAAATGCTGGCGAAGAAGATTCGGTGGTTGCTAATAATGTTCGTGCTGGTGAAGGTAACTACGGTTACAACGCTGCAACGGGTGAATATGGCGATATGATCGAGATGGGTATCTTGGATCCAACTAAAGTTACTCGTAGTGCACTACAATTCGCTGCTTCAGTTGCAGGTCTGATGATCACTACGGAAGCAATGGTGACTGAGCTACCAAAGAAAGATGGCCCAGCAATGCCTGATATGGGCGGCATGGGTGGTATGGGCGGCATGATGTGATGCGACAAGGGTCGCATTTGACCGTTCCTTGGTGTTAATCACTAAGGTGGGCAGAAATATCAGAAGATATAACTGCCCTAGCTATCACCCGAGGATGTAAAGATAGCGCTCTCCCAAGAGTTCCTCACCATTAAACCACCCGCTGGAAACAGCAGTAAGGAAACAAGTATTGAGGCAGCACCGCTGCCTCAGATTTTCACTATGATCACATACCTTTTAAAGGTGTACAACGTGAGCGGGAAACCGCAATTTAGGAAAATAAAACTTGGGACCGACATATCGGGCAATGCCCGATATGCCCTTCACTTAAAAGCACTGGCTTCTTAATAGAACTCGGTAATTTACTGTGTTTCATCACAAGAAGATGCGCTTCACGGTCAAAACGACTGAAGCTTGTGTGTTGTATTGTCTTACTTTCAGCAGCAGCCTGAACTGATAAGACCAACTTTGTAGCAAGTTGTAGCCTAGGGATAGTGCGAATCTAGTAATGGATTGGTGCGAAGCTTCCTGACAATGTACCCCCTGAAAAGGTGCAATTTCTGTGTGAGCAGAATTGTAGATATCACTAATGACAAGTGGTTGAGGGGCTAGGCTTGGTTATAGGGTTAACGTACGTGAACTGTTGATAAACAACGTCAGCCGCGTTGAGCGAAATGTCTTTGTTACGCTCTGACCAAAAGGTATGTGGACAGGTTCTTTCTTTTACATCTGGGAAGACGCTACTGTTGTGCCACCGTTGGATAGACAGAACCTAAGTAACTATTTGTACAAACACAGGAACTTGGTAAGCCCAATTATCCGCCCAAGTGGCAGGTGACTCGTAAGAGAAGCTGTTGGGTAAGTGGGTATGGGAACGATGGAAAAAGCGAATGCTTGGCTGTAATGGTCATGATAGAGGTTCAGACTTTGCTTCGACTCGAAAGAGTGCAGACTTCCATTAGGTCTTTAATCGTAAGATGGCTTGTAAAGCTGAAAGCGGGTTAATGTTATTGCGTTAACCTGAAACAATCCCCCCTAGGGTGAATGACATTTCACCCTAAGGGGGGATCTGTCTTCATTTCCCATGGGGGTAACCATGAGGAAAGCAAGATGAGTAGCACACAGTGTTTACCTGCATTCTCACACCAGAATGATGGCTGGCATGCCCTAGATTGGAAACTATGCCATCGGACAGTGAAGAAGCTACAAGTGCGGATTGCGAAAGCAACGCAAAGGAAAAATTGGCGACAAGTAAAGCAACTGCAACGAATGCTTGTGAAGTCTTTTTCTGCCAGAGCATTAGCGGTTCGAAAGGTTACTGAGAACCGTGGTAAGAAAACACCCGGTGTGGACGGAGCAATCTGGAATACACCCCAATTGAAATGGGAAGCGATACATAATCTCAGTCGTAAAGGTTACAAACCGATGCCACTAAGACGTGTTCACATTCCTAAAGCTAACGGAAAAACCCGCCCATTGGGGATACCGATCATGCGGGACAGAGCGATGCAGGCCTTGTACCTGCTAGCTTTAGAGCCCGTATCGGAAACCAGAGCGGACAGGAATAGCTATGGCTTTCGTCCTCATCGTGCTTGCGCTGATGCTATCGAACAATGTTTCGTGAATCTCAGCCGTAAGTCGAGTGCCCAATGGGTACTAGAGGGCGATATCAAAGGGTGTTTCGACCATATCAGTCATGAATGGCTTATTGCCCACGTCCCTATGGATAAAGCGATATTAAAGAAATGGCTGAAAGCCGGATTTATGGAATCCGGAAGTTGGAATCCTACTGTGGCAGGCACACCACAAGGGGGAATTATCTCTCCTGTGTTGGCCAACATGGCTTTAGATGGACTTGACGAGGTATTGGAATCTCATTTTGGGAAGAAGAACACCAAGGCGAGCTATAAGACTAAGGTCAACTATGTACGTTATGCGGATGACTTCATCATTACTGGGATCTCGCAAGAGCTGCTGGAAAATGAAGTGTTACCTATAGTTGAAGCCTTTATGGCGGAGCGTGGGTTGGCACTATCGAAGGAAAAGACGTTGATTACACATATAGAGCAAGGGTTCGATTTCCTTGGGCAAAATGTACGAAAATACAACGGTAAGATGTTAATCAAACCGTCGAAGAAAAACGTGCAGACATTGCTGAACAACATACGGGATTATCTCAATAGCAATAAAATGGCTCCAGCTCAGGCGATCATTGCCAAGCTGAATCCGATGATTCGGGGATGGTGTAACTACCATCGTTGGATTTGTGCTAGCGAGACATTTAAGTATGTGGATTACCGGATCTGGAAAATGCTTTGGAAATGGTGCCGACGCATTCATTCTAATCGCCGTAAACGCTGGATTAAGAACAAGTATTTTAAGACAGTGGGTGAAAGAAATTGGGTGTTTAGCGCACCAAAACAAAAAGGGGAAGAAGGCTACTATCGTCTGTTTTACGCAGCACGAGTGAAGATCGACAAGCATGTGAAAATTCGGGCAACAGCCAATTGTTACCTACCCGAAGACGAGCAGTATTTTGAACGTCTAAAGATGCAAAGGTTGAAGAAATCTTTGGCAGGTAACCTGAAGTTGTGGAAGATTGTTGAAAGACAAAACTTCCAGTGTGCGGTCTGTCAACAGACATTCAACTCAGAAGATGAGTGGGATATTCACCATATCATCCGACGGGTTGATGGGGGCAGCGACGACAGTTCGAACTTAATGATGTTGCATGTGAATTGTCATCGACAAATTCATGTATCTCAGTTGCCAATACCTCTTTGAAAACATCTTGGTAAAAGTTAGTTGCTGGTTTCATCCATAATGGAACTTATAAAGGCTTGAGCCGTATGCGGGGAAACTCGCACGTACGGTTCTTAGGGGGCGGTGGCGCAGTAATGCGCTGCTGCTACCCGACATGCTAGCCTAATGTGCTAATTAGTAAAAAACCGGAGTGAAAACTCCGGTTTTTTTACATTTATCGAGAGTGAAATGATGCAATTAACGGCCACGAAATCGTTGATGAACACCACGGCGTAAACTTTGAAAAGTATTTTCCACTTTATCAACACCATAGAGCACTAACAAAACCAGCAGGGTAATCACCACCGATTGTACCCAATAGCCTAAGCCGATCATTAAACCGAGTGCTGCGAGCACCCAAATTACCGCGGCAGAGGTTACGCCATGAATTTTACCGTCTTGAGTCATCATTACGCCGGCCCCTAAAAAACCCACCCCAGTAATAATTTGTCCTAGTACGCGCGCTTGATCTAAGGTATTTGGCGACAAAGACACTGCCATCGCCATAAAAAAATAGGTTCCAGAGATAATCAAAATCGAGGTTCTAATCCCAACGGGTTTGCCACGAGTTTGTCGCTCAATACCGACCAGCAATCCATTAACCGCACAACAAAACAGTGCATACCAGCTGAACGGCCCTAGATCAAGTAGGGTGTCTAAAGTGAACATGTTGTCTCCAAATGTGAGCGCGCGACAAAGGCGTCAGTATGCGTGATCTTGTTTGATTAGTTAAATCATAGACTTTATTGGTTTTGATAAAAAATGTTTATACTCTTTTTATCATCATCGACCACAATCACCGCAGTGATGACTTTTGACGGTGGTATGATGACCGATAGAGTTAGCGAATCATTCGAGGTGGAGATCTAAGGGCGTTTTGCTCGGTCGTCCACCAATTTCTCTGGTTAACTTGGGAACTAAGTAACCAGACACTTGCTCGATCAGCCCTGCGATAATCGCTCTAGCTTGCTCATCACTAACATAAAAATGCGCCGCGCCTTGCACTTTATCTAGTACATGCAAGTAATAGGGCAAAACTCCAGCATCAAATAATGCTTCACTTAATGCGACTTGTGCCGGTACTGAATCGTTGACGCCTTTTAAGAGCACGCTTTGATTGAGTAGCGTTACTTTTTCGGCCCTTAAGCGAGCCAGTTGTTGGCTCAGTTCAGCATTAATTTCATTAGCGTGATTAATATGGGTAACGAGGATAACCTGCAAACGAGTTTCGGCGCATAAGCTTACGAGTTCATCGGTAATGCGAGCGGGGATCACCACGGGTAAGCGAGAATGAATCCGTAATCGCTTAATGTGTGGGATAGCGGCAATCTGTTCGATGAGCCAGCTCAGCTCATGATCTTTTGCCATGAGTGGATCGCCACCGGAAAGGATTACTTCATTGAGCTGTCGATGTTGGGCGATGTAGTCGAGGCTTTGCTGCCACACCAATTTATTGCCTTTATTGTCTTGATAAGGGAAATGGCGTCGAAAACAGTAGCGACAATTGATCGCGCAGCCACCTTTGACGATCAGTAAGCAGCGATTACGGTATTTATGCAATAACCCCGGCGTCGAGTTATTTTGTTCTTCGAGTGGATCCGTCGAGTAGCCAGGGTGAATAATAAACTCGTCACTCAATGGTAGCACTTGGCGCAAAAGGGGATCGTGAGGATTACCTTTTTCCATCCGCTCAACAAAACTCTGGGGTACTCGCTGCGCAAAAAGCGCTCTGGCTTTAAAGCCAGATTGCCAAGGCGATGGATCGATGGCTAACTGTGTGAGTAACTGCTCGGGATCGGAGATCCCATTCGCTAGCTGTTGCAGCCAGTTTTGCTCAACAGATTGGTGTTTTCGGGTTATTATATTTGGCATTGAATTTAACTCGAAGAAGGTAAGAGGAAAAAATGGCTACTGTTAGCACGAACGAATTTAAAGGCGGTCTGAAAATTATGCTTGATAATGAGCCTTGTGTCATTCTCGAAAACGAGTATGTGAAGCCAGGTAAAGGTCAAGCATTTAACCGTGTACGTATCCGTAAATTGCTTTCTGGTAAAGTGTTAGAGAAAACCTTCAAGTCAGGTGATTCTGCCGAAGTGGCTGATGTGATCGACATCGATCTGGATTATTTGTACAGCGATGGTGAATTCTATCATTTTATGAACAACGAAACGTTTGAGCAAATTGCCGCGGATGTAAAATCAGTCGGTGATAGCGCGAAATGGTTGGTTGAAAACACCAGTTGCACTTTGACATTATGGAATGGTAACCCAATCTCGGTTACGCCACCAAACTTCGTTGAATTAGAAGTCACCGAAACCGATCCTGGCCTAAAAGGCGATACGCAAGGTACTGGTGGCAAACCTGCGACTTTAGCTACTGGCGCTGTAGTTCGCGTACCTTTATTTATCGCTATTGGTGAAGTGATTAAAGTCGATACCCGCAGTGGCGAGTATGTTGGACGCGTGAAATAAGCTTCTATCCCCTTCCTACTTGAAGCTGCTGCGGTATTGGCTACGTTTGTTCACCTCAATCACATAGTTTGCCTATGCTCATGAGGATTTACTCACTTGCCGCCTACCTGCATCTTCAACTCGTTTGGGCATATCTCATCAAATAGAGATAAAAGAGCCAGCGCAATGCGCTGGCTCTTACGTTTAGTGTCCTTCCATCAGGGGTGAGCATCGATGGAAGGTTGAATGGTTAAATCAGCTTGCGTAACTAGATCAGAAAAATAAACACAACGGCTAACACAGAAATCAGCGCCGCAAATGCGTAACAAGCAATTTTTCCCGCCAAGCCAGTGTGAAATTTCAGATCGTGCATACCATGATGTAGACGGTGCATGGCATGCCACATCGGCAAAGCAAGGGTGCCTATAATAAATAAAGCACCAATAATGCTGGTCGCGAAAGCACTGACTCGCTCATAACTCATGGCTTGCGCATCAATCATACCCAGTGGAACCATGATCCCAAGCACGAGTACCGTGACTGGAGTAATCATCGCAAACCAAGTACCACCAGCACCAAATAGGCTCCACCAGATGGGTTCGTCTGAACGTTTTGGATTGGTATTCACCACAATAAGCTCCTTACACCACAATGAGAACGATCAGTGAAATGACAGCCACTGCCGCCCACTGAGTTAAGACAATGATCTTTTTATCCAGCAACTTACCTTTAATGCGAATCGGCATGACTTGCGGCATCATGCCAAAAAAGGTGTGTGCATGAAATAAGCTCCCCGCTAGAGCAACGATGTTAATCGCTACAACCAGTGGATTCGCCATAAACGCTAACCAACTCTGCCAAGCCTCGGGACCTTTGACTAAAGATCCCAGCCCGATAGTCAAAAATAGCGTGAATAGAATGAGTGGCAGTACGGTTGCTTCGCGTACCATATAAAGACGATAGAAAGGATCATCCTTCCACCACGTACGGGTCATTTCACGAACGTAAGGTTTACGATTACTCATTCTATGCCTCCACTTTTTTAGGTGAACCGTCAGGTTTCAACATGGCAATCACGAAATCCATGGAAGACTCGATTTTGCCTTGGTTAACGGCTGCAGCCGGATCAACATGTTTTGGGCAGACTTCTGAGCAGTAGCCAACGAAAGTACAGCCCCAAGCGCCGTTATCACCGTTGATCAGTTTCATGCGCTCGGCTTTACCGTTATCTCGGCTATCCAAATTATAACGGTGCGCCAAGGTCAGTGCTGCCGGGCCGATAAACTCAGAGTTAAGTCCAAATTGAGGGCAAGCGGCATAACACAGACCACAGTTGATGCAGCCTGCAAACTGCTTATAGCGAGCCATCTGCTCTGGCGTTTGTAAGTTCGCACCATCTTCAGGGGTGCGATCATTGCCAATGATGTACGGTTTAATCGCTTCTAGTCGTTCGATAAACGGCGTCATATCGACGATTAAATCTTTCTCAATCGCGAAGTTAGCGAGCGGTTCAATCTTGACACCATTTGGATAGTCGCGCAGGAAGCTTTTACAGGCTAACTTGGGCACACCATTGACCATGATGCCGCAAGAGCCACAAATCGCCATCCGACAAGACCAGCGATAGGCGAGATCTTTATCGACATTATCTTTGATGTAACCGAGGGCATCGAGGACCGACATCGTGTCATCAAACGGTATCTCAAACGCCTGTAAATGAGGCTTTGCATCTTGCTCTGGGTCGTAACGTAAAATATCGACTTTTTGAATACGGTCTGCGGCCATTATTTTTGCTCCTCTGCGCGTTGCTCGGCGGCTTTTTCTGCGGCTGCGGCTTGATCAGCGGCTTCACCGTAGAGGCGCGCTTTAGGTTGAGACTTAGTGATTTTCACATCGCTGTAATCAATCTTTGGTGCGCTATCCGGTTGATAAAAGGCCAATGAGTGTTTCAGGAAGTTGATATCATCACGCTCAGTGCAGCCTTCATCAAGACGCTGGTGAGCACCACGCGATTCTTTACGTAGCATCGCTGAGTGTGCCATGGCTTGCGCCACCTCTAAGCCATAACCGACTTCAATCGCATACAGTAGATCGGTATTAAAGACTTTACCTTTATCTTTGATGCTGATGCGCTTATAACGCTCTTTCAGTTCAGCTAACTTATCGATGGTGGTTTGCATCAGATCTTCTTGGCGATAGATTCCACAACCCGCTTCCATGGTATGACCCATTTCGGTACGGATCGTCGCCCAGTTTTCATCGCCCTCTTGATTCATCAATGCTTGAATCCGTGCTTCAACGGCCTTGACTTGCTCGTTAATCGCCGAGTCGTTCCAGCCTTTAAAGCTTTCCGCCCGTTGCACGGCATGTTCACCAGCGACGCGGCCAAAGACAACAAATTCAGCTAATGAGTTAGAGCCTAAACGGTTGGCCCCGTGTAGACCAACGGAGGCACATTCACCCACCGCAAATAAGCCTTTAATGCGAGTTTCACACTGGCCATTGGTTTCGATACCACCCATGGTGTAATGGACCGTTGGACGAATAGGAATAGGCTCTTTCGCTGGGTCAACGTTAACGTAGGCTTTTGATAGTTCGCAAATAAACGGTAAACGTTCTTGCAGATATTCTTCACCAAGATGACGCAAATCAAGTAGGACAACATCACCTAATGGATGTTTAATGGTGTTGCCTTTTTGCTGTTCGTGCCAGAAGGCTTGTGACACTTTGTCACGTGGTCCAAGTTCCATGTATTTATTTTTCGGCTGACCGACAGGCGTTTCTGGCCCCATGCCGTAATCTTGTAAATAACGGTAACCATGTTTATTGACGATGATACCGCCTTCACCACGGCAGCCTTCGGTCATTAAAATACCGGTACCTGGTAGTCCGGTTGGGTGATACTGGACAAATTCCATATCACGCAGTGGCACACCATGACGATACGCCATCGCCATGCCATCACCCGTTACAATACCGCCGTTGGTATTGCAATGGTAGACACGCCCAGCACCGCCAGTAGCGAGCACTACCGATTTTGCTTTAATAATGACCAGTTCACCTTCTGCCATATGAATGGCAATCAGGCCTTGCACTTCACCATCAACGACTAATAAATCGACCACAAAGTATTCGTCAAAACGCTTGATTTGTGGGTATTTAATTGAAGTTTGGAAGAGAGTATGCAGCATATGAAAGCCGGTTTTGTCGGCGGCAAACCAAGTCCGTTCGACTTTCATGCCTCCAAAACGACGAACGTTGACTTCCCCATTGTCTTTACGACTCCAAGGACAACCCCATTGCTCCATTTGGATCATTTCACGGGTTGCATTAGCAACGAAATATTCGACAACATCCTGTTCACACAGCCAATCACCACCACCAACGGTATCGTTAAAGTGATTGTCTAGGCTGTCTTCTTCCTTGATAACTGCTGCGGAGCCACCTTCAGCGGCAACGGTATGGGAACGCATAGGGTAAACTTTAGAAATTAGTGCAACTTCTAAATTTGGGTTAGCTTCAGCCGCTGCAATAGCAGTACGAAGACCAGCGCCACCAGCGCCGATGACTGCGATATCTGTGGTAATCGTTTGCACAGTTATCCTCCAGTGTAGTGTATTGTGAGGCTTGGTTATCGCCTCTGATTATTATGTGGCGCGTGATGCGGCTAGAAAGATTCTTGATCCGCTCTCGCTACTCAACACTTGAACTCAAGTGCTGGCTCTAGTGTAGAAGAGCAGAGCGAAGAAAAAATTGATTCTGTTGGGTTTTTGCTTCGGTAGTGCAAGTACAAGCATACTTAATGTGCTTTGTGTGATAACGATCACGTACAGAGTGTGTGCTGTGGTTTATTTGGTTTTTTGGTTTCTCAGAGTAAAATGATGCTCTTTGTTCAATAACAGATATTTTTTATGAGTCAGCCACAGTGGATGCCGAGTGCATCAATTGCCCAATTACAGCAGCGTGCCCGTTTATTACAGAATATCCGCCAATTTTTTGCTGAGCGTGAGGTACTAGAGGTAGATACTCCAGCCATGAGTCAGGCGACGGTAACTGACATCCATCTGCAAACCTTTCAAACTCAATTTGTTGGGCCGGATTATGCCGCAGGAAAAACCTTGTATCTGATGACCAGTCCTGAATTTCATATGAAACGCTTACTGGCGGCAGGTAGTGGCTCTATTTATCAAATCAACAAAGCATTTCGTAATGAAGAAAATGGTCGTTATCATAATCCCGAGTTCACCTTACTCGAATGGTATCGAGTCGGTTTTGATCATCATGATTTGATGGATGAGGTGGATGCTTTACTGCAGATGATACTTTCTACCGATACCGCGGAGAGAATCACTTATCAAGATGCTTTTTTGCAGGTATTAAACGTTTGTCCGCTTGAGGCTAGCCTCGTCGAGCTTAAGCAGGTGGCTGCTCAATTAGGTCTCAGTGATATCGCTGAGCCTGAGCAAGATCGTGATACTTTGTTGCAATTGCTGTTCAGCATTGGGGTTGAAGCTCATATCGGGCAACATAAACCTGTGTTTGTGTACGATTTTCCGGCTTCTCAAGCCGCGTTAGCCAAGGTAAACCGAAACGATCCACGAGTTGCAGATCGCTTTGAGGTGTATTTTAAAGGTATTGAATTAGCGAATGGATTCCATGAACTAGACGATGCGGCTGAGCAGCGTAAGCGCTTTGAGCAAGACAACCAAAAAAGAATTGCTATGGGTCTTGTTGCGCAGCCGATCGATGAAAATTTGCTTGCGGCTTTGACCGCAGGATTACCAACTTGCGCGGGAGTCGCATTAGGTATTGATCGTTTGATTATGTTGGCTTTAGGTGAAGATCACATTGATAAGGTCACGGCTTTTCCTTTTCCTCGCGCTTAGCACTCGCGTCAAACTGGCAAGCCCGTTATACTCCATCACTGTTTTGAACTTCCACTGTAAGAGCACAGGATATGCAAGAGTACATTGACTTTTTTCAACAGAACATGATCCTCTCCCTCGCATGGGTAGGGGTGTTTATCGCGTTGATCTTAAATATTTATAAATCTTCCACCGCCGTCTATAAAGAGATCGGTGCCGCTCAGGTGACCCATTTAATGAACCGTGAAAATGGGGTTGTGGTTGATATTCGTACTAAAGATGAATATAAGCAGGGACATATTACTGACGCAGTTCACATTTTACCATCTGAGATCAAAGCGGGTAACTTCCCTGCTATTGAAAAACATAAAGCTGACCCCATCATAGTCGTATGTAAAACAGGCCATAACTCTCGTGAAGCCGCGACACATCTAGCCAAAGCAGGATTTGAAAATGTCAGTCTGCTTAAAAATGGTTTAGTAACGTGGAGTGAAGCGAAGTTACCTTTGGTTCGTGGCAAAAAGTAATCGTTGCTGTGTCGTTTTGAGTAATGTTGCTTGCCACAAGCTGCGCTAAATGATTCGAGTTGTGATCGTTGCCATTGATTGGCAACGCCCTCTGGATGATTTATCGGTACTCGTTTAGTCTCAAGACAGTTGACTGACCACTATTTTTGATATTAAGGATTTTAATCATGGCTGAAGCCGCACAACAAGAAGCACCACAACAAAATTTCGCAATTCAACGTATCTTCCTCAAAGACGTTTCATTTGAAGCACCAAACTCTCCGACGATGTTTCAAAAAGAGTGGAATCCAGATGTTAAATTAGATCTAGACACGCAAAGTCGTGAGTTGGGTGAGGGTGTCTATGAAGTCGTGCTTCGTTTGACAGTAACGGTAAAAAATGCTGAAGAAACGGCCTTCCTGTGTGAAGTTCAGCAAGCGGGTATTTTTACTGCAGAGCAAATGGAAGCGGGCCAACTGGCTCATTGTTTGGGTGCATTCTGCCCAAATATTCTTTTCCCTTATGCGCGTGAAACTATTTCGAGCTTAGTAGTTAAAGGTACTTTCCCGCAGTTAAACCTAGCGCCAGTCAACTTCGACGCTCTATTTATGAACTACCTACAACAGCAAGCTGCCGGTGAAACTGCGCAAGCTTAATTTGATTTAATGGCTGTCTATATTCCTTACTGCTTGACCTCGCTTAGGAATAGGTAGAAAAATGCACAGAGCCGCTCATTGAGCTAAGCGATGTGCATTTTTGTTTTTAGTCTCGATCTAATAAGCGGTTACGAGCCGTTCAGGTTACCCATTCATTCATTCGCTATTCATTAGGTAAAAAAATGACCGATTCGAAAGCACAGCATGTCAGTAGCAAACCGATAACCATGACCGTGATTGGTGCCGGTTCTTACGGTACTTCTCTGGCTATTTCGCTAGCACGTAATGGAGCAAATATTGTGCTATGGGGGCATGATCCTCAGCATATGGCTCGTTTACAGTCTGATCGTGCCAACCAAGAGTTTCTTCCCGGGATTGCCTTTCCAGACAGTTTAATTATTGAATCTGATTTGTCGAAAGCGGTGCAGGCCAGCCAAGATTTACTGGTTGTCGTTCCGAGCCATGTCTTCGGGGTAGTATTACGCAGCTTACAACCTCATCTGCGTCAAGACAGTCGTCTTTGCTGGGCAACCAAAGGCCTTGAACCTGAAACGGGACGTTTATTGCAAGACGTCGCCCTCGACATTCTCGGCAGTCGTGTGCCATTAGCGGTACTGTCTGGCCCTACCTTTGCAAAAGAGCTTGCTATGGGTATGCCAACGGCAATAGCGGTGGCTTCGCCTGATGCTCAGTTTGTTGTCGACTTGCAGGAAAAAATCCATTGCAACAAAACCTTTCGAGTGTATGCCAACCATGATTTTATCGGCATGCAACTGGGCGGTGCAGTGAAAAACGTGATTGCGATTGGTGCAGGCATGTCCGATGGGATTGGTTTTGGTGCTAATGCACGTACGGCGTTAATTACTCGAGGTTTAGCGGAGATGTCTCGTCTTGGCGCTGCCTTAGGAGCACAGCCAGAAACCTTTATGGGGATGGCAGGATTAGGCGACTTAGTATTAACGTGCACCGATAACCAGTCTCGTAATCGTCGTTTTGGTTTAGCGTTAGGTCAAGGTAAAGCGGTGGATGCTGCTCAGCAGGAGATTGGGCAAGTGGTTGAAGGTTATCGTAACACCAAGGAAGTGTCGTTATTGGCTGCACGTATGGGGGTTGAAATGCCGATTGTTGAGCAAATTTATCAGGTCTTATATCAAGGTAAAGATGCCCGTTTGGCTGCGCAAGACTTGCTCGCACGAGATAAAAAAGCTGAGCAATGATCGAGACTGCTGATGTGATCAGTAATCGATAACGGTTGAATTTCCAATACCTGATAGATACTGTGGAAGGATAGTGCTATCGCGACCCGTCTGGAGGATGAGCGTGATGAGGCTAACTCAGTGAAAGGCAAAATAAAATGAAGCAGTGCGCACAGAAAAAAGTTTGGCAAACCATCATCCAAGAAGCACGTGAACAATCGGAGCAAGAGCCGATGTTGGCGAGTTTCTATCACGCGACGATCATTAAGCATGACAGTTTATCGGCGGCATTAAGCTATATTTTAGCCAATAAACTCAATACGGCTTCTATGCCGGCCATGGCGGTGCGTGAAGTAGTAGAGGAAGCTTTGGCTGCTGATCCGACGATCAGTGAGTTTGCTGCCTGCGATATTTGTGCGACCGTGAATCGCGATCCTGCCGTATCGATGTACTCGATGCCGCTATTGTATCTCAAAGGTTATCATGCGCTACAGGGGTATCGCGTCGCCAACTGGCTTTGGAAGCAAGGGCGCATTGCACTGGCGACTTATCTACAAAATCAAATTTCAGTGGCTTGTCAGGTGGATATTCATCCTGCTGCAACCATTGGCTGTGGCATCATGCTTGACCATGCAACTGGGATTGTGATTGGTGAAACCGCCGTGGTTGAAAATGACGTCTCCATTTTACAAGATGTGACGCTAGGTGGTACTGGTAAAGAGTGTGGTGATCGTCATCCAAAAATTCGCGAAGGAGTGATGATTGGTGCGGGGGCCAAGATCCTGGGCAATATTGAAGTCGGTGAAGGCGCGAAAATTGGCTCGTGTTCAGTGGTATTGCAGCCGGTACCTCCTCATACCACCGTTGCTGGAGTGCCAGCGCGTATTGTTGGTCGTCCGAAAACAGATAAGCCCTCATTAGATATGGACCAGCAATTTAATGGTCGCTCACAAACCTTTATTGGTGGTGATGGTATTTGATCGGCTATCTACCTTAGCTACCCTGACCACTTCGAGTGGCGGTTAGGAAGGGAAGTAAACCAACAAAAAAAGAGGATGCTCAGCATCCTCTTTTTCATGTTGGGTCAATCAAGCCATCGCATTGAGTTCAGCGAGCGTCTCTTCTGCCCATTCGATCCATGCTTGACGGGTAAGTAAATTACGGCGTAAGGTCAGGCGTTCTAAACGCTGCTGTTTATCCATCATCGCAGGATTGGCATAGTATGCAGACTCGATGTCTTGATAGTGGGTAACAAGCTTACGAGATTCCTCAATTAATCCAATTAACTGGAGACGATAAGGTTCAGCAGATTGTACTGAGCACGCCATGAGCTTCGCACTGAACTCGTCTCTAACGGTTGGATGTGCCGTTGGTTGGTCAAACCATTCGCCTAAAGCTCGGCGGCCGGCTTCTGTTATTGAGTAAACTTTACGATCAGGCTTGCCATCTTGAGGCTCTAGTACACAAGTCACTAACCCTTGCTGCCCCATTTTGTTCAGTTCACGGTAAACTTGTTGATGACTTGCCTTCCAAAAATAGCCAATACTGGCTGAAAATTCCTTAGTGATATCGTATCCAGTAGCGTCACGAGTACTAAGAACGGTGAGAATAACGTGTGGTAATGACATGTCTTTAATCCAAATGGTGAGTAACTTCGTAATCGACTGAACCATCTTATGTACTTCTATCGGTACATTGGGATATGAGGTATCAGTCATGCAGCATCGAGTGCTGTCTCTGTCACCTTAAAAAGCCTTGTATCACCTAGGATTATGATGTTGTATTGATTGGACTGTGATTTGAAATAGTTATTAGGGCATCACAGGGTTTAGCATTATATCTAAATAATAAGCATAAAGTAGAATAAAAACAGTTTTTCGAATAAAAAAGTTGATAATTTTCTCAATAATCGCGGAAAGGCATAGAAAAGGCCATCTTTAGATGGCCTTTTGGTCTCTGTCTAGAGTTTTATTCTGGTTTTACTAACCTGTATTGCGCATTCCGGCTGCAATGCCAGCAATAGTGACCATTAACGCTTCCTCTAACTCGGGATCCGCCTCGGTGGATTGACGAGTCCGATACAACAACTCAGCCTGCAGCATGTTCAATGGCTCAACATAGATGTTACGCAGACGAATCGACTCATGACCCCACGGATCGCTTTGCATCAGGTTCTCATTATTTTCAACATTGAGTACCGCTTTGATGTCTTTTTGGAGCTGGTCTCGTAAGCGATCGCCTAATGGACGTAATGCTGGCTCGACCAAACGTTGGTCATAGTAACGAGAGACATCAAGGTTACATTTTGTGTATACCATCTCTAACATGCCTAATCGAGTAGAGAAGAATGGCCATTCACGACACATCTCCTCAAGCAGAGCTTGATGGCCTTTATCAACCGAGTATTGAATCGCTTCCCCAGCACCGAGCCACGCTGGGAGTACCAAACGGTTTTGACTCCATGAGAAGATCCAAGGGATCGCTCGTAGGCTCTCCACACCACCTTGCGGATTACGTTTGGCTGGGCGTGAGCCAAGCGGCAGTTTACCTAACTCAAGTTCAGGGGTTGCTTGACGGAAGTAAGGGACAAAATCCGGTTCGCCACGAACAATCGCTCGATACGCTTCACAAGAGACTTGTGAGAGGACTTCCATTAAGTCGCGCCACTCTTGCTTTGGTTCTGGTGGTGGTAATAGATTCGCTTCTAAAATAGCGCTGGCGTAAAGATGTAAGCTGTTGATCGCAACTTCGGGTAAGCCAAGTTTAAAACGGATCATTTCCCCTTGTTCGGTGACGCGCAATCCGGCTTTTAAACTCTTCGGTGGTTGTGATAACAGTGCAGCATGAGCCGGCGCACCACCACGACCAATCGAGCCACCACGACCGTGGAATAACGTCAGATCAATGCTCTCTTCTTCACACACCTTGACCAAGTCTTCCATGGCCCGATATTGAGCCCATCCGGCGGCCATTACCCCTGCATCTTTTGCGGAATCAGAATAGCCAATCATCACCATTTGTTGGTTTTGAATGAAGCCACGATAGAGATCGATAGCGAGTAGCTGTTTAATCACGCTTTCGGCATTATTGAGATCGTCGAGCGTTTCAAACAACGGGCAGACACTCATGCGGTAAGGGCAGCCAGACTCTTTTAATAATAGATGGACAGCCAAGACATCAGAGGCGGTATGAGCCATAGAAATTACATAAGCACCAAAGGCATCTTGCGGTTGGGCGGCAATGATTTTGCACGTTTCTAAGACCTCTTTGACCGATTCAGACGGCTGCCAATCTAGCGGAAGTAGCGGACGTTTAGAGCTCAGCTCATTGGTTAAAAAAGCCAGTTTGTCTTGTTCGCTCCACTGATTGTAATCGCCAATCCCTAGGTAGCGTGTCAGTTCGGATAATGCCTCAGCGTGGCGGCTACTTTCTTGACGAATATCGAGACGAACCAAATGGACGCCAAAGGCTTTGACTCGACGCAGAGCATCAAGCAGTGATCCATCGGCAATCACCCCCATGCCACATTCATGCAGTGATTGATAGCACGCGTATAATGGGTCCCATAACTGACTTTCGGTCCTTAAAGGCGCTTTAACCGCCAATTTTTGGCCATGTAACTTACTGTCGAGAATATCCAGTGTGTCTTGCAATAAGTGACGTACACCTTTGAGGACCGCGCGATAAGGTTCGTGCTCTTCTTCACCCGCTAAAGCGCGGAGTGCATCGGTACACTTAGTCATTGATAATTCGCTGATCAATTCATTAATGTCAGCTAAGTATAAATCGGCGGCTTTCCAGCGTGAGAGGAGTAAAACTTCACGTGTGACACTATGGGTCACAAAGGGGTTGCCGTCGCGATCTCCACCCATCCAAGACGAAAAATGCACGGGACGTGCGTCAATCGGTAACCCTTCACCAAGGTTAGCTTTAATATTGTCGTTTAGCTCACGTAAAAATTCTGGAACGGCTTGCCAGAGAGAGTTTTCGACCACCGCAAAGCCCCATTTCGCTTCATCGAGTGGTGTTGGACGTTGTTTACGAATGACGTCAGAGTGCCAGCCTTGAGCAATTAATTGCTCTAAACGACGTTCAGTTTTTTGACGTTCTTTAGAAGACAGATCGCTCAGCTCAAGATTCGATAAACATTGGTTAATTTTGACCAAATTATTGATCATGGTACGACGAGTAATCTCCGTCGGATGGGCGGTGAGAACTAATTCAATGTTTAAATCACGAACGGCTTGGATTGCATCGAATTGGCTGATTTTTTTATCGGCCAATTTTGCGAATAAGCTTTGCAGCTCGTTGGCTTCACCAAGATGGTCTTCGCTATGCCGAGAAATGGTATGATATTGGTCCGCGATATTGGTTAAGTTGAGAAATTGGTTAAAGGCGCGCGCGACCGGAGTCAGTTGATCATTATTGAGGTGTTTGATTTCTTCGATGAGTTTTTCTCGATCGGCTTGGTTGCCTGCTCGAGCTGATTTAGAAAGTTGTCGGATGGTTTCGACTTTTGCCAAAATAACGTCGCCGTCAGCGGCTTGGATGGTTTGCCCTAATAATCGACCCAGCATGCTCACGTTACTTTTTAGAGCGGCGTATTTTTCATTCATTATCATCCTGCCTTGTAAAAAAATTACATCCAATGTCATCTATTTAATTACACAATCTAGCGAAGTTTGTCTAGTAGAGTCAAACAAAGCATACAAAGATTTCATTTATGTCAGGCTGCATTTTGTTAGAAAAATGGTGGTAAAATAACTTATTTTGTTGAAATTTTCTTACAATTGATTGAAACCATTAGCATGCTTATGCTGGCATCATCGATATAAAACCTTGATGAGATGTTGCGCCGCTCTCGCTATCAATACCATCCAACGAGCGGCGCGGGGGAAATGGGATTACTCAGTAAAGCAGTATTTATTGATGGCTTGAGAAAGAATATTCACGGTCGGTTCGATAAAATCGAAGGATAAATATTCATCGGGTTGATGCGCTTGATCGATAGAGCCGGGACCGAGAACTAAGGTTGGACACAACTGCTGTAGAAACGGAGCTTCAGTGCAATAGTTGACCGTTTGCGAGGGTTGTCCACACAGTTCACTCACGCCAAGGATAAACGGGTGATCGTGCTGACACTCGTAACCAGGGATAGGTTCATGCAATGCTTCAATCGCAATTCGACCTGGCCATTTGTCTTGAACGTCTTTGAGTGCGCCGCGCAGTAGGTTATCGAGTCCATCTAAGCTAATTCCCGGTAAAGGCCGGACATCATAATGCAGCTCACAACAGCCACAGATACGGTTCGGACTATCGCCGCCATGAATATGGCCGAGATTGAGGGTCGGACTCGGGATCTCGAAGCCCGGGTGATGATACTCTTTAATCAGTCGGTCACGCAGTTGCATCAGGGCAAACATGACTTCGTACATAATCTCAATCGCATTAACACCCAGCGCAGGATTGGATGAATGACCAGACTGCCCTGTAACGCGAATCGCATTGGCGACGTGGCCTTTATGTCCACGAACTGGCACTAAGCTGGTCGGTTCACCAATAATGCAGTAATCGGGTTGAAAAGGTGCGTTAGCCGTAAAATGTCTGGCACCCAGCATGGTCGTCTCTTCATCACAGGTCGCTAAGACATACAGGGGTTTATTTTGCTTACTCCAATCGATATTTTTTACGGCTTGATAAATGAAAGCAAAAAATCCCTTCATATCGGCGGTGCCTAAGCCGTAGAAACGATCGTTCGCTTGAGTTAAAGCATGAGGTTCAAAATTCCAGCGACCTTGATCAAAAGGCACCGTATCACTATGCCCAGCCAAGAGTAGTCCGCCTTCTCCCGCGCCTTTTTTGGCGATTAAATTATGTTTTCCTGGCGCAACCACTTCGACTTGAGTGGTAAAGCCGAGTGCTTCAAACCATTCGGCTAATTTAGCAATCACCTCACTGTTGCCGTGATCCCATGTCGGGTCAGTGGAGCTGATGGAAGGCGTGGAAATCAGGCCCGAATAGACCTCCAAGAAACTGGGTAATTGCATATTATCTTTGCTCCTACTATTGACAGAGTATCGCTGAAAATGTAAAACACATATTAAATCACTTTTTATGAATAAAAAACCAATTAAGGCTCGTTTTTATAAATTAAAAATCAGTTTTAACTTGGCTTTCACTCCGCTTTGGGATGGGTATTAATGTTAAAAACCGCAATTATTGGTGCAAGTGGCTATACCGGTGCTGAATTAGCGCTGATGGTGGAAAAACACCCTCAACTCAAACTAGCAGGTTTATATGTTTCCGCCAACAGTCTCGATGCAGGAAAATCAATGGCTGAGCTGCATGGTAAATTAGCTGGGCTGATTGACATGGAGATTGAGCCTTTAGTTGACCCACTTGTTGTTGCGAGTCAGTGCGATGTGGTGTTTTTAGCGACGGCTCATGAAGTGAGTCACGACCTGGCACCAATTTTCCTTGCCCAAGATTGTCAGGTTTTTGATTTATCTGGTGCCTTTCGTGTGAAAAGTGAGGATTTTTATCCTAATTATTATGGTTTTGAGCACCAGCACCGTGAGTGGCTAGATAAGGCGGTGTATGGCTTAGCAGAATGGAACCGTGAAGCCATTTTGCATAGTTCACTGATTGCCGTGGCAGGATGCTATCCGACGGCGGCGCAACTGGCTATTAAACCGTTGATTAACGCAAATTTGTTGGATACTGAGCAATGGCCAGTGATTAACGCGACCAGCGGCGTGACGGGGGCAGGTCGAAAAGCGACCCTAACCAACAGTTTTTGTGAAGTTAGCCTGCAGCCTTATGGCGTATTTACTCACCGTCATCAACCAGAAATTGCTACCCATTTAGGCTGTGAGGTGATTTTCACCCCACATCTGGGCAATTTTAAACGGGGTATTTTAGCCACAATAACCATGAAGTTGGCAGCCGGTGTTACGGCGCAGCAAGTCGATGAGGCGTTTACTCAGGCTTATGCTGATCAGCCTGCGGTGAGGCTAAAATCCAGTTTGCCATCGATTAAAGATGTGGAATTTACGCCGTTTTGTGATTTGGGATGGCGAGTGCAAGGTGAGCATATCATCGTCGTTTCAGCGATCGATAACTTACTAAAAGGGGCATCGAGTCAAGCGATGCAATGTTTAAATATTCATTACGGTTTTTCTGAGCTAACGGCTTTGGTGTAAAGCACCAAGCGTAAGGGTGAAATATGACAGATACACAGCATAATCCATTGGTGATTAAATTAGGCGGCGCAGCGCTGTCTTGTTCTGACACGCTAAGCAAATTGTTTGGCGCTATCGCACTGTATCAAGCTCAAGCTCAGCGACGAATTGTCATTGTTCATGGTGGCGGCTATTTGGTCGATGAGTTGATGGCAAAATTACACCTGCCGACGGTAAAGAAAGAAGGGCTACGCGTTACCCCTTATGAACAAATTCCTTTTATTGCCGGAGCGTTAGCGGGAACGGCCAATAAAATGCTCCAAGGACAAGCCATAAAAGACGGTTTGAATGCCATCGGTTTATGTTTAGCGGATGGCGGCTTATGTCAAGTCGAGGAACTCGATCCTGAACTGGGAGCGGTGGGTAAAGCCCTGCCGGGCGATTCACAACTGTTACAAGCCATTCTTAATGCTGGCGGGCTACCGATCATCAGTTCGATTGGGCTTACTGCAAGCGGACAAATGATGAATGTCAATGCCGATCAGGCGGCGGTGGCGGTGGCCGGTGCACTGGATGCCGAGTTAGTTCTGCTCTCTGATGTGAGTGGAGTATTGGATGGCAAAGGGCACTTATTGCCGAGCTTGAACGCTCAGCAAGCCACTAGTTTGATTGCTGGTAAAGTGATCACCGATGGGATGATCGTCAAAGTCAAAGCCGCACTAGAGGCCGCCAATGATTTGGGGCGTCCGATTCAAGTCGCCACATGGCGCTATCCGGAAAAGCTGCACAAACTATTTGCTGGTGAAAGTATTGGAACCCAATTTTTACCGCAATAAATCACAATAGGCAATGAGTGGCGCATGACCACTAAACACAATCAATAGACCTTAGTGCAGACCGCTAAGCGGGTACTGGGTAATGGAGAAAGCATCAATGAGTAAAGTTCAAGTTAATAAAGTAGTAGTTGCCTATTCTGGTGGTCTAGATACTTCAGTGATTATTCCGTGGCTAAAAGAAAACTATGCCTGTGAAGTGGTTGCCTTTGTTGCAGATGTCGGCCAAGGAGAAGAAGAGTTACAAGGCATTGAAGCAAAAGCGAAAGCCTCGGGCGCTTCAGAGTGTTATGTGGTCGATTTAAAAGAACAAATGGTTGCTGAATACATCTATCCAACCTTAAAAACTGGCGCGTATTACGAAGGGAAATATCTGCTGGGCACCTCAATGGCTCGCCCAATCATCGCGAAAGCACAAGTAGAGATCGCTCGTAAAGTAGGCGCTGATGCGCTGTGCCATGGTTGTACTGGTAAAGGCAACGATCAAGTACGTTTTGAAGGTGCGTTTGCTGCCCTTGCACCAGATTTGCATGTTATTGCCCCATGGCGAGAGTGGGATATTGTCAGCCGTGAAGAGTGCCTCGACTATCTGGCTGAGCGTAATATCCCTTGCGCAGCATCGTTAACTAAAATTTACTCACGTGATGCTAATGCGTGGCACATTTCCACTGAAGGTGGTGTACTGGAGAGCACTTGGAATGCACCCAATGAGGACTGCTGGGTATGGACCGTTGATCCTGAACAAGCACCGAATGACGCTGAGTATGTCACTTTACAAGTGGAAAAGGGTCAGGTAGTTGGTGTCGACGGTGAGCTGATGACACCTTATAACGCCTTAGTTTATTTGAACGAAAAAGGGGCTAAACACGGTGTTGGTCGGATCGACATTGTTGAAAACCGTTTGGTGGGGATGAAATCTCGCGGCTGTTATGAAACTCCGGGAGGCACGATCATGATGGAAGCACTACGTGCAGTAGAGCAACTGGTGTTAGACAAGGCATCGTTTGAGTTTCGTGAAGAGCTCGGCATTAAAGCCTCACATCTGGTGTATGATGGCCGTTGGTTCACCCCACTACGTGAAGCGGTGTTTGCCGCTGCCGATCAGCTCGCTCAGCAGGTTAATGGTGAAGTGGTGATCAAGCTTTACAAAGGGCAAGCGATCGCTACTCAGAAGCGTTCTGCGAACAGTTTGTATTCAGAAGCGTTTGCTACCTTTGGGGCTGATGAAGTATATGACCAAAGTCATGCTGGTGGATTCATTCGTTTGTATTCTTTGGCGAGTCGGATTCGTGCCTTGAACGAAAATAAATAAGCCTCACTGGATTGAATGAGGCCATCGTTAGAGATTAGCTCATAAGGATCGCTCGGCGATCCTTGTTTTTAACCCGAGTACAAGATGTTTTCCTATGGCGTATGCGCCTTAGGTCAAAGGTAGGAGAAACGCAATGGCATTATGGGGCGGAAGATTTACCCAAGCAGCAGACACCCGGTTTAAACAATTTAACGACTCCCTGCGTTTTGACTACCGATTGGCTGAGCAAGATATTGTCGGCTCGATTGCTTGGTCGAAAGCGTTACGGTCAGTCAACGTACTAACAGAACAAGAGCAACAAGCATTAGAATTAGCATTAAATGAGTTGAAGCTCGCGGTAATGGAAGATCCTGGGCAGATCTTGTCATCGGATGCGGAAGATATTCACTCGTGGGTTGAACAGCAGTTAATCAGTAAAGTGGGCGATTTAGGTAAGAAACTGCACACCGGACGTTCACGTAATGATCAAGTCGCCACCGATTTAAAATTATGGTGTCGTCAGCAAGGCCAGCAATTACTGCTCGGCTTGGATAGATTGCAGAGTCAGTTGGTTTCGGTCGCCGAACAACATCAAGCGACAGTACTACCTGGTTATACGCACTTGCAACGCGCTCAACCCGTCACGTTTGCTCATTGGTGTTTGGCATATGTTGAGATGTTTGAGCGTGACTACTCACGTTTACAAGATGCGCTACAACGATTAGATACCTGTCCCCTCGGCTCTGGCGCTTTGGCTGGAACCGCTTATCCTATTGATCGTCAGCAGTTGGCCTATGATCTCGGGTTTCGCCGGGCTACACGTAATTCACTCGATTCGGTGTCGGATCGCGATCATGTGATGGAACTGATGTCGGTAGCATCGATATCAATGCTCCACTTGTCGCGTTTAGCTGAGGACATGATCTTCTATAACTCCGGTGAGTCTGGATTTATTGAATTAGCGGATACCGTAACCTCTGGCTCTTCATTAATGCCGCAGAAGAAAAATCCTGATGCTCTGGAACTGATCCGCGGTAAAACTGGTCGGGTTTATGGGTCATTAGCGGCGATGATGATGACCGTAAAAGCTTTGCCTTTGGCTTACAACAAAGACATGCAAGAAGATAAAGAAGGGCTGTTTGATGCGCTTGATACTTGGCATGATTGTATGGAAATGGCAGCCTTGTGTTTTGACGGGATCAAAGTGAAAACTGAGCGGACTTTAGAAGCGGCCAAACAAGGGTATGCTAATGCTACTGAGCTGGCCGACTATTTAGTTGCTAAAGGTATTCCGTTTCGTGAAGCACACCATATTGTTGGCGTCGCGGTAGTTGGCGCTATCGAAAAAGGCTGCGCATTGGAAGAGTTATCCTTGGCTGAGTTAAAAGCCTTTTCTCCTGTGATTGAAGATGATGTTTACGCCATTTTAACCATCGAATCATGCTTAGAAAAACGCAGTGCACTCGGTGGCGTCGCTCCGTCACAAGTGGCTTATGCGGTTGAAGAAGCCGAAAAACGTTTGGCGAAGCGGGATGCAAGTGCGGTCAAAGTACGTCCGGCACGCTTAACCGATATTGAACGTTTAGAAGGCATGGTTGCTTATTGGGCAAACATGGGCGAGAACTTACCGCGTTCACGAAGCGACATTGTACGCGATATTGGTTCGTTCGCTGTGGCTGAACATCATGGTGAGATAACGGGATGCGCCTCGCTCTACGTTTACGATTCAGGATTAGCAGAAATTCGTTCTCTTGGGGTTGAAGCGGGCTGGCAGCGTCAAGGTCAAGGGCGTGCGATTGTCCATTACTTAGTGAAAAAAGCCCAGCAAATGGCGATTAATAAAGTGTTCGTACTGACTCGTTCTCCGGAGTTCTTTATGAAACTGAACTTTATTCCAACCTCGAAAACGTTATTGCCGGAAAAGGTATTAAAAGATTGTGAGCAGTGCCCGCGGCAACACGCTTGTGATGAAGTAGCCTTAGAAGTGGATTTTGCCCAGCGGATTGTTATCCATCAACGATAAGTGTTGAGATCTTTTATGGTGAAACCAAGCAAAAGAAAAGATCAAAAAAGATCGTGTAAAGTGGAACCAACCAGAAAAAGCACAGTCTATATCTGTACCACTGCTTTTTCTTAGATCGCTCTAAGAGAGCCCTAAAACTCCTTTTCGTTTTAGGGCTTTTTTGTGGGCGAGTGATCAGTCGAGTTTTTTTGACGCTCTCGCCACGGTAATACGACAAACTTCATCCATAAATGTAAAAATAACAGACCATTAAAAGCGAAACCTGCGAAGAGAAGGGCGATGGATGCGATGGCGGTTGGCTCATTTCTAAATAACCAAAACCAGACTCCCCAGCAAGCGACAGATAGTACGGTTAACCAATCAATACAGCGTTGGCAACGACCAATTTTTTTCCAGAACCATGCTTGATCACAGTAGTGACAACTGGTGAGTTTCATGGTGACTCCTTAATGGATGAGGTGCAGCGCTTAAGTATGTTATCGCGTTAAGCGAAACACGAGAAGTATTAACCCATCAGTGTGAGATTAGTGGCAAAACATAAAAGCTTTGATAGTCATCAGCATTCAATGTTATGGTTTTTGATAGGTATATTCTTACTGCAGCAGTGACGCTATAACGAGACGCCTTTTCTGTTGCTTTCGATATGATTGATGGTTTTTATCTAGGAATAAGATGAACATTCGAGATTTTGAATACTTAGTTGCTCTTGCTGAGCACAAGCATTTTCGTAAAGCCGCTGAATCCTGCTTTGTCAGTCAGCCGACTCTTAGTGGACAAATTCGCAAGCTAGAAGATGAACTTGGTACGGTATTGTTAGAGCGTAGTAGTCGGCGGGTATTATTTACCGATTCTGGGCTACAGCTTGTTGACCAAGCCAAACGTATTCTCAGTGAAATTAAAGTTTTCAAAGATATGGCCAGTCAACAGGGAGGGGCCATGAGTGGCCCGATGCACATTGGGTTTATTCCGACGCTAGGCCCTTATTTATTGCCGAAGATTATCCCTGAGCTCAAAGCTCGATTTCCTGATTTGGAACTCTATTTACATGAAGCGCAAACGCATCAATTAGTGCGTCAGTTAGAAGAGGGCAAGCTCGATTGCTTGGTATTAGCCTCGGTTGAGGAGAGTGCCCCTTTTAAAGAGATCGATATCTACAATGAGCCGATGAGTATTGCTGTGCCTTGTTCACACGAATGGGCCAATCGTGATGAGGTGGATATGTTGGAACTGAACGGTAAAACCGTATTGGCATTAGGCGATGGTCACTGCTTACGTGACCAAGCGTTAGGTTTTTGTTTTGCTGCGGGGGCGAAAGACGATGAGCGTTTTAAAGCCACCAGTTTAGAAACCTTACGTAATATGGTCGCCGCTGGGGCTGGGATTACTTTGTTACCTCAGCTCTCGCTACCGGACGAAAAAACCAAAGATGGTGTATGTTATATCAAAGCGGTCAATCCACAGCCATCACGACAAATTGTTTTGGCTTATCGCCCCGGTTCACCGCTGCGCCAGCGCTATGAACAGCTAGCTCAGGTGATGAAAGATCGCCTACAAGCGTTAGCCACTCAATAGCCTGCCTGTTCAGTGTCTGAAAATAACACCGCCCCTAATTGGGGCGGTCAAGATTAAAATAAGCTGTCACTATCATCTAAGTAGATGCTGTGAGGGGTATCCTCTTGTACATACTCTTTCGGTTCCGTTCCTTGGACAAAGTATTCGAACATAGAACTGGAATCTAATTTATTGGTGAGTAGCCCACTGTCGCGATCAATTCTCACGCGAATGATTTTCGGTGGAATGGCTTTGGGTTGGGCCGGTACACCATCGAGAGCGATGCGCATAAATTCTACCCATCCCGGTTGGGCTGTTTTCGCTCCGGCTTCCGCGCCAGTAATATCATCATCAGTATTCGGGTTAGGGGCTGTGCTACCTAAGTTACGACTATGATCATCAAATCCGACCCAAGCCGTTGCGACCATGCCTGGTCCAAAGCCATTATACCAAGCATCTTTCGAGTCGTTAGTTGTTCCTGTTTTTCCGCCCACATCACGACGTCTTAAGGTTTGTGCGCGCCAACCGGTACCATTCCATCCCGTTCCTGCACGCCAATCACCGCCACCCCAGATATTGCTATACATCATTTCACGAACGAGGAAAGCATTCTGTTCGGAAATCACCTGTGGTGCATAATTGACCGTGGCATCTTGCTCATTGAACGGATTATCGGATGAAGATTGACAATCCTGATGACAAACCACTTTGGGGTTAGCTAAAAACTCGACATGGCCAAAACTGTCTTCCACTTTGCTGATGTAGAACGGCTCAACATAATATCCACCGTTAGCAAATACCGAATAGCCTTGAGCCATTTTGACGGGCGTTAAGCTGCCTGCGCCTAGGGCAATGGTCTCAGAGCGAGGTAATTGAGATAACTCAAAACCGAAGCGGGTCAAGAAATGGCGAGTCTCTTCCAAGCCGACTTCTCGCAGTACCCGGACTGCCATGACGTTTTTCGACTGCGCTAGACCAATCCGCAGACGAGTGGGGCCGACGTAAGTCGGGGGCGAGTTTTTAGGACGCCAAGCAATACCTTGGCTTTGATCCCATTGGTTAATCGGAGCATCATTGATTAATGAGGCTAGAGTGAGGCCTTTTTCCAAAGCCGCAGAGTAAATGAACGGCTTGATACTTGACCCCACCTGACGGACCGATTGGGTTGCACGGTTAAAATTACTGTGCACGAAGTTAAAGCCACCAACCAGTGCTAGTATCGCACCATTATCGGGATCCATAGCAACGAACGCCGTATTCGCATTAGGCACTTGGCTCAGTGTCCAGTGTTCTTGTTCATCACCTATAGCGTGCTGGCGACGAATCCACACTTGTTCACCTACCGCTAGAATATCACTGGCTTTAGTCGGTAAAGGCCCTTGACGGTCGTCAGTAATAAATCGCCTTGCCCAGTTCATGTCTTCCCATGCAATGGTTTTTAGTCCGGCATTTTTTACCCA
Source organism: Vibrio sp. A8-1 (assembly GCF_013048685.1). Lineage (NCBI taxonomy): Bacteria > Pseudomonadati > Pseudomonadota > Gammaproteobacteria > Vibrionales > Vibrionaceae > Vibrio > Vibrio sp. A8-1. The sequence continues at coordinate 120,693 of NZ_VHTC01000001.1, read as the reverse complement.
AACCTGAGCCGATTTTTCTTCGACCTTAATCACAATCGAAGGCAGAAGATCGCCGTAAGTGGGTTCACTACGTAAGTGAGCGATCATGGTCGGGGTATCCCAAGCTGATTGCCCCGCTTTCCAGAGTACTTTTTCGGCACCACGGTAGCCGTGACGCATGTCGTAAGCGAGGAGATTATCGATAGCGGCTTGGTTTGCGGCTTGTTGTAACTTGGTGTTGACCGTCGTGTAGACATTCATCCCAGAGGTATAGGCCGCTTCTTCACCATAACGTTCGACCATCCATGCGCGCGCAATTTCTGCCACGTAAGGAGCTCGTAGCTCAATTTCTGCGCCATGGAATTTGGAGATTAATGGTTCATTACGAGCCTGATCATACTCTTGTTGCGTGATGTAGTTTTCTGCCAGCATGCGTAATAAAACGACATTGCGACGGTGAGTGGCTCGCTCCACAGAGAAAAGGGGATTCATGGTAGAAGGGGCTTTGGGTAGGCCAGCAATCATCGCTATTTCGCTTAACGTCAGATCTTTGACTTCTTTACCAAAGTAGGTTTGGGCTGCGGCACCAACACCGTAAGAACGATGACCGAGATAAATTTTATTCAGGTAAAGCTCCAAGATCTCTTCTTTACTCAAGAGCTGCTCAATATGAATGGCAATAAAGATCTCTTTAATTTTACGCATGATTTTCTTCTCATTGGATAAGAAGAAATTACGGGCCAGTTGTTGGGTAATGGTACTTGCCCCTTGAGAGGCACTCCCTGAGGCCATGACGGCCACAGCAGCACGAGTAATACCAATCGGGTCAAAGCCGTAGTGTTCGTAAAAACGTGAATCCTCGGTTGCGATCACCGCTTCGAGTAATTCTGGTGGCATTTCATCAAGGCGCAATGGAATGCGTCGTTTTTCACCAAATTGAGCAATCAGTTTACCGTCTTCACTAAACACCTGCATGGGAGTTTGTAGCCGAACGTCTTTTAATTCAGCGACATCGGGTAGATCTGGCTTTACATAAAAATAGAAGCCAAAGATTGTAGTGACTCCAAGAATAATGCAAATCAATGAAAATATGAGTAAACGCTTTATGAACTTCACCGGAGAATCCCTGTTTAGTAGAGGCTGTCTTAGTACAAACCCCTGTACTCTAGACTAAAACCTCAGCACTTAAAAATAGTGAACGGTTATTTTCTCACAAATAAGTGTGTGAGGCTGAGAATTGTCACTGGAGTTAATGGCATGAGTAAATCATTAGTTATTGGTGTCGATATCGGTCATCACAGCATCAAAGCTGTGGCTCTTAAACCAAATGGCGACAATTATTCGCTACACGGTTGCACAGAAATCGTCATTACTGACGACATTTTCGCCGATAACGACACGTTGAATTATCAGAAAATTGTAAAGAAACTCAAAGAACTAAAAAAGAGTTTACCGCTATTTAGTCGCAAGGTTGCGATTGCACTGCCTGATACGGCGGTAATTAGTAAAGTATTACAAATAGATAGCGACTTAGACCCTCGTGAAAAAGAGTTTGCTATTTATCAGGCTTTTTCTCATCAATCGCCGTTGCCGATGGAAGAACTGAGCTTAGATTTTGTTCCTTTACCGATTCAAGCGTTCGCTAAAAACCGAACAGCGACCTATCAGGTGTATGCCACCCGAAGAGAAGTCGTCGCGAGTCGATTATCGGCGATTCAACAAGCCGGACTGGAAGCAACCTTACTGGATGTGCAATTACATGGTCTGGCTCAGATTTGGCAGCAGGTGAGTCAGGCTCAACAGCGCTCGAATTGGATGTTGGTCGATGTTGGTTATACCCAAACAACGTTATGTATCGATTTTGCCGATAAAGCGCCGTTTTATAAGGATATTGCCTTAGGTACACGCTGGTTTGAATTGCCGTCTCTGGCGGAAACGATGGCGCGCAGCGATGAACGTAACCAATGGCTATTCAATCGATTATTTGTCGAACGCCTAACCCGTCAACTGCAGTTATTTACTTCCGTTCATGGTCAGCAAAGCCTAGCGGGGATCTGGTTATCTGGTGGCGGGGCGATGATGGATGGGCTAGCAGAAACCATCACCGAGCAGCTTGGATTACCCTGTGAACGGTTCGTGCCATTAGCGACTTTTGTCAACAAAATCACTCAACGTAAGCGGTTAAATGATCAGCCTAAATTCACGACGGCTGCTGGTCTTGCGTTGCGAGGAATAGCATGGTTGGAGAGTGGGCATGTTGCATAGTATCAATTTATTCCCTTGGCGAGAGGCGCAGCGTGCTGATCATAAACGGCGCTTTCTCCAGCTTATGAGTCTTGGTGTCTTAGTCGCTTTGCTCATGCAATGGGGTGCCGGCCATTACCTTGATCAGCAACAACAGTACCAACAGGCACGATTAGATTTTTTGAATCAGCATCTTCAGCAACTGGATCAGCGATTACGGGCGCTCAAAATGACCGAAGCTGAGCATCAAGCACTGCAAGCCCGGCTCAGTGTTGTTGAGTCCTTACAGCAAAAGCGCAATAAAACCACACAATTGATGAACTTGATGCCAGAGTTGATTCCTGAAGGGGTTTACGTCGACAAAATTAGTATGAAGGGGGATGCGGTCGAAGTCAGCGGGATTAGCGATAGTACCGCACGCTTAGCCACCATGTTAGATAAATTAGAAAGGTCACCACACTTATCAGCAGTAGGCATGCACTCGATTGTCGCTGGGAATCAGCGTTTTAATAAAGATTTTCAGAGTTTTAAGGTCTCTTTTCATTTTCATACTGCTCAACCAGGATTAGAGGCGTTGATTCGGCAAGGTGAACATCATGGCTAATTTTCGTGATCTGGATATCGATGAATTGCTTGAATGGCCGCTCAACGCACAACTGACGGTGATTGTGTTGGTCATGGTAGTGATTCAAGTCATCGGCTATGGCATGTATTTATCACCTAAACAAGAGGCACTCGAAGGGCTCAATCAGCAAGAGCAGAGTCTTAAATCATTAGTACGCATTAAGGCCAATAAAGTCGCGGCATTACCTCAGTTACAAACTCAATTGGATGAGCTAGCTGAGCGTTATGATTTTTTATTGCGCCAACTCCCAGCACAGCAAGAGCTGGCCAGTTTGCTTGCTTCCGTCAACGAGCTGGGATTAGAACATGGGTTAACCTTTACTCGAATTGATTGGGGAGAAAAGCAACCGCAGGCATTTTTGTATCGCTTACCATTGAATATTGAACTGACGGGAAGTTACCACAACATTGGCGATTTTTCTCAGGCGATAGCCACGCTACCAAGAATCATCAATGTTGATGATGTGGATTGGCAAAGAGTCAGTCAAGAGAGCAGTACCTTACATTTCAGAGTACGGGCTTACACCTACCAATTTAAAGCGGAGGCAGGCGATGAGAAATAGTACGTCAATCGTGACTGCGCTAGTCACTTTTGTTTCTTTGATCGGCTGTAAAGCCAATCAAGAGTCTCTGGTGGACTACTTAGCGGAAGTGGAAGCTAAGAGTCAACAAGAAGTTGCTCAGCTAACGCCAGTGATTGCGTTTCAAGCTTTTGAATATGCACAGCATGACGCACGCGAGCCTTTTGTTTTACCACGAGAAGCGATTGCCCAAAATCAACCGATCACCAATCGCCATTGCTGGCAGCCTAAGTCGAGAGGAAAAACCACTTCACTGGAGCGATATCCGCTAAATCAATTGCAATTGCGTGGTGTGATGCGCCGTGAAAGAGAGGTTTCTGCTTTGATTCAAACACCTGATGGAATGGTGGTTACTCTCCAAGCGGGTCAGTACGTCGGAGTAAATAATGGGCAAGTTATACGCGTGGCCGAGGATCATCTATTGATTAAAGAAACCTTACCAGATGGATTGGGGTGCTGGAATCAGCGTCACGTCACATTGGCTTTGAAATAAACATTTCTGTTTAGAGACTAAATTATGATTAAAGGATTACCTTCAAGTATCGCGGTAGTGCTGCGCTATCTGTGCATCACGCTATGGCTAGGTTTAGCATTGACGACGCAGGCTGCTCTAGCGAGTGATAGCAATCAGTTTAAACACATCGATTTTCGGGTAACCCCCGACAAAGCCGCGGTGATTGTGATTGAGTTAGCGTCGGCATCGAGTGTGGTTGATGTCCAGAAAACGACGCAGGGGTTGAGTATTGAATTATTAAAAACCGATGTGGCTGAGGAACAGCTTTATTTACTTGATGTTCAAGATTTCGCAACCATAGTTGAGAGTGTGGAAGTTTTTCGTCAAACACCAAGCACGTTGTTGTTGGCTAAAATACACGGTCCCTTTCATTATGATTATCAGCTCAAAGGTCGTTACGTTGAAGTGACGATCACGCCGTTAAAAGCCGAGGTTCAAAGTGCGCCAGCCAATCTACTTGAACCATCAGCCAAGCTGATTTCGATTAACTTTCAAGACATTCCGGTACGTAACGTTTTACAACTGATCGCTGATTATAATCAGTTTAACTTAGTGGTATCTGATTCAGTGGTAGGGAATTTAACCCTGCGTTTAGATGGTGTGCCATGGCAGCAAGTGTTGGACATTATTTTGCAGGTGAAAGGGTTGGATAAGCGGGTTGAGGGCAATGTGATTTTGGTAGCGCCTAAGGCGGAACTCGATTTACGTGAAAAACAACAGCTGGAAAAAGCCCGTTTAGCAGAAGAGTTGGGAGACTTGCAGTCAGCCATCATCAAAATAAGTTTCGCGAAGGCGTCAGATATCGCTGAGATGATTGGTGGGACGGGAGCGGTGAATATGCTCTCTGAACGAGGTTCAATCAGTATCGATGAACGTACCAATGCCTTATTAATTCGCGAATTGCCGGAAAATATTCATGTGATCCGAGAGATCATTTCGGCGTTAGATATCCCTGTTAAGCAGGTACAAATTGAAGCGCGAATTGTGACCGTGAATGAAGGTAATCTTGATGAACTCGGTATTCGTTGGGGCGTGAGCTCAACACGCGGTAATAATACAGTTGGTGGTTCAATAGAAGGTAACTTAACGGGTATTGGTCTCTATCAACCAGAAGATGGTAGCGAAATGATCAATAACTTCCTTAATGTCAATTTGGGAGCCACAGCAGCGAATGCTTCGAGCATCGCGTTTCAGGTGGCAAAGCTGGGTTCAGGGACACTGCTCGATCTTGAACTGTCAGCGATGCAGCGAGAATCGAAGGCGGAAATTATTTCCAGTCCACGGCTTATCACTACCAATAAAAAGCCAGCTTATATAGAGCAGGGGACAGAGATCCCCTATTTAGAATCGTCTTCCAGCGGTGCGACTACGGTGGCATTTAAGAAAGCGGTACTGAGTTTACAGGTTACCCCGCAGATTACGCCGGATAATCGTTTGGTGCTGGATTTAAGTGTTACCCAAGACCGACCTGGCGATATTGTCAAAACCGGTACCGGAGAAGCGGTAGCGATCCACACGCAACGGATTGGTACTCAAGTTTTAGTCAATAATGGCGAAACCGTGGTACTGGGCGGTATTTTCCAACACAGCATCACTAATACTGTCGATAAAGTGCCATTACTGGGTGATTTACCGTTACTCGGTGCGCTTTTTCGACGTAGCTATCAGCAAATGGGCAAAAGTGAGCTACTGATTTTTGTTACTCCAAAGGTTGTAATTCAGTAACTTAGTGTGATTATTTCCGCTAAAGCAAAATTAAAGTTGCATTAGTGGCACCTTATCTAGATAATTTCGGGTCTTATCACGAATTATCTGTGAGGAATAGGTGCCACAAGCATTCCTATCGTCGACCGCTGTCTGGCGAATCTTGTGGCGATGTCATTGAATTAACGTTGTAAATTACTGCTAAACATGGCCGAAAAACGCAATATTTTTCTTGTTGGCCCGATGGGCGCTGGCAAAAGTACAATTGGTAGACACTTGGCTCAACAACTTCATATGGAGTTTGTTGATTCCGATACTGTCATTGAAGAGCGCACTGGCGCAGATATCGCATGGGTATTTGACGTTGAAGGTGAAGAAGGCTTCCGCAAACGCGAGGAAGCGGTGATCAATGATCTTACTGAGCAACAAGGTATTGTTCTCGCCACTGGTGGTGGCTCAGTGATCAGCAAAGAAAACCGTAACCGCCTTTCTGCTCGAGGCGTGGTTGTCTACTTAGAAACCACTATTGAAAAACAATTAGCACGTACTAACCGTGACAAGAAACGCCCTTTATTACAGACGGATCATCCTCGAGAAGTGCTAGAAGCACTTGCTGATGAGCGTAATCCTTTGTATGAAGAAATTGCGGACATCACAGTACGTACCGACGATCAAAGTGCAAAAGTGGTAGCCAACCAGATCGTAAAAATGCTAGAAGAACACTAACCAGTTCTTTTATTTTGGAGTGCAAACCATGGAACGGATTACGGTCAGCCTAGGTGAGCGTAGCTACCCCATTTCAATTGGTGCCGGATTATTAAATAATCCGGCCCTTCTTCCTCTTTCCGCCCAGCAAAAAGTGGTGGTGATCACCAATCATACGGTTGCGCCACTTTATGCTGAGCGATTACTTGCCGTTCTAAACCAAATCGGCTGTTCATCGGCTCTACTGGAACTTCCAGACGGCGAACAGTACAAAAATCTCGATACCTTCAATACGGTCATGAGCTATCTCCTTGAGCATAATTACAGCCGCGATGTGGTGATTATTGCGCTTGGTGGTGGGGTGATTGGTGATCTCGTCGGATTTGCGTCAGCGTGTTATCAACGCGGTGTCGATTTTATTCAAATCCCAACCACATTATTGGCTCAAGTCGACTCTTCTGTCGGTGGAAAAACCGCGGTGAATCATCCGTTGGGTAAAAATATGATTGGGGCATTTTACCAGCCTCAAGCGGTGATTATTGATACTGACTGCCTAGCGACACTGCCCCCCCGAGAGTTTGCCGCCGGCATGGCTGAAGTGATCAAATATGGCATTATTTATGATCATGATTTCTTTGTGTGGCTTGAAAACCATCTTGAAGACTTGTATGCGTTAGAGGCGTCCGCGCTGTCTTATGCGATTGCTCGTTGCTGCCAGATAAAGGCGGAAGTCGTTGCTCAAGACGAAAAGGAATCCGGAATTCGCGCTTTATTAAATCTAGGTCATACCTTTGGCCATGCCATTGAAGCCGAGTTAGGTTATGGCTGCTGGTTGCATGGTGAAGCCGTAGCGGCAGGCACGATGATGGCCGCAGTAACGGCTAAGTTACAAGGTTTGATCTCAGAGCAGCAGCAACAGCGTATTCATGCCATACTGAAAAAAGCGCGCTTACCTGTGCACACGCCGAGCAGCATGAGTTTTGATGATTTCATTAAACATATGATGCGTGATAAAAAGGTTTTGGCGGGTGAGTTACGCTTAGTGCTCCCAACCGGTATCGGAACGTCTGAAGTGGTAAAAGGGGTTTCGCAAACGGTGATTAAGCAAGCGATAGAAGATTGTCGTAATATATAGTGGTATTCTGCCTACTTGATGTTACAGCGGTGTTGGCCAGACGTTCCCATTCAATCTAAATTAGAATGAGTCTACCTGACCGCTGTATCGTTGATCAGTCAGTTTCGGTATCAGTATCAGACATTAAGCCATTAGGATCGTCGATGAGTGTGGAACATGAACTAGAGTTAGATTCGCAAACTGAACTGTTGGAACGATTACAGTTACTGACGCGTTTTGGTTCCAACCTAGTGAATGTTTTTGGCGGTCTAGGTGCCGGAAAATCTTGGTTAGCGCAACGTTACCTTGAGTATTGGGTGGCGGATAAAAATCAATCCTTACTTTTATGTCATCCTAATCAAAGCGATGAGCAGCATCGCACCACCATTCTTAGCCAAGTGTTATCAGAGCCACTGTTTAATGCCAAAGATGCGTTGCTTGATAGTTTTTCACGTTTGATTGGCGAGCGTACGACATGCGATATTGTTGTGGTGATTGATGATGCGCATTTGTTGTCTGATACGTTACTCTCCGAGTTATGGATGTGGGTGCTTGAAGCTCAGACTAATCCTCGCTGGACCATTAATGTGGTGTTATTTGCGCAAGCTAATCGTCTTGATGCGTTATTAACTCGCTTAACTTATGGTCAAGAACATAAACCGATTGAACTCGAGATCGAGCCATTATCAGAGTATGAGGCCGACCGGTTATTTGAACAGCGAGTCATGCGTTATGTTGATCCAACACTGGAGCGTCAAGCTCGTAGCGCATATAAAAAAGTGAATTATCTTCCGGGGGAGATCATGGCGTTAGTCGATCAAAAGCGTGAGAAGCGCATCATTATTCGCTCGATCATCGGCTCACCGCTGAATATTGGCTTGCTGGTACTGTTATTGATGTTATTTATTGGTGGTGGCTACTGGTGGCTATGGTCCCAGCCGTCGCCAAATGAGACATTGCCTGTATTAACTCAACGAGCTGAGCAAACGGCGATTCCGACGTTACCGTCTCAAGAGGACAATGCTCGTTCTTATCAAAACGTCGCTGTGACGTCTTCACAACCGAACCCATCCAATGCGATGGCCGATGATGCCATTGCTTTGCCTCCCAAAGTGGTTGAAAGTTTAGAAGGGGTTGGTATCGCTGATACTGTACATCAGCGAGTGGTGATCACTTCCGATGTGGTGGATGCCTTGCTGGATAGCCGCTCGGAATCAGTTGCTGTTGAGGTTAATCGCTATCCTATCACTCAAGCGACGAATGACGATTTGCCGATAGTCGATGAATCTGCTCCGTCATCAGGACCTATTCGTTTCTCTTTCGCCAGAGAAGAGTTGATGGCGATGTCGCCGCGCAGTTATACCCTACAGCTGGCGGCGGTGAATTCTCTGCAAGAAGTCCAAAACTTTATTGACCGTTATTCACTGACAGAGACGCTATACGTCTACCCAACCGTTCGTGATGAGGTGGATTGGTATATTGTCACTTATCAAAACTATCCAACCATCCAATTAGCTCGTGATGCGGTGGCTACTTTACCACCAGCGGTACAAGCACTCGGTCCTTGGGCCAAATCACTTAGCCAAGTTCAACGTGAAATTCAACGTGCGAAATAACGCTGAGATTCAGTAGAAAATATGTTACATTCCGCACCCTTATTTTTGGTGATTGATTAGAGCAGTAGATGAAAAAGCAGCGTGCCTTTTTGAAATGGGCTGGGGGAAAGTTTGGCCTAGTCGAAGAGATTCAACGCCATCTGCCACCTGCAAGTCAGTTGGTTGAGCCTTTTGTCGGTGCGGGTTCGATTTTCCTTAATAGCGATTTTGAACATTATTTGTTGGCGGATATTAATCCGGATTTAATCAATTTATACAATTTATTAAAACATCAGCCGCAAGAGTATATTCGCGAAGCCAAGCGTTGGTTTACACCAGAAAATAATCGTAAAGAAGCCTATTTAGACGTACGTAAGCAGTTTAATGACTGCGATGACGTGATGTATCGCTCGCTGGCTTTTTTGTATATGAATCGTTTTGGCTTTAATGGCTTATGCCGTTATAACAAAAAAGGTGGGTTCAACGTCCCGTTTGGCTCGTACAAAAAACCCTATTTCCCTGAAGCCGAACTGGAGTTTTTTGCGCAGAAAGCGCAGCGTGCCACGTTTATTTGCGCGAGTTACCAACAAACTTTCCATCAAGCCATGGCATCGAGTGCTATTTACTGTGATCCTCCTTATGCGCCGTTGTCGAATACCGCGAATTTTACGGCTTATGCGGGGAATGGATTTAGCCTTGATGACCAAGCCGCTTTAGCCGATTTGGCTGAGAAAACCGCTCAAGAGCGGGGTATTCCGGTCCTTATTTCCAATCACGATACGATTTTAACTCGTCGCCTTTACCATGGTGCGCAACTGAATGTGGTTAAAGTTAAGCGCACGATCAGTCGTAATGGTGCTGGGCGGAATAAAGTCGATGAGTTATTGGCCTTATTTACACCTTAGTCAATAAAGTAATTCTCACTCTCTGAGGGAGTGAACGTCGCTTCCGGTTAGGATCTTTGCCACCCCTAGGTTAGAATACTGGGCATATTTTGTTTGCTATGTTCTATCACCGAAGAGGTCAGGTATGAAAGATTTTCTTATTGCTCCATCCATTCTCTCTGCAGATTTTGCGCGCCTTGGCGACGATGTTGATAAAGTGCTTGCCGCTGGAGCGGATGTGATTCACTTTGATGTGATGGATAATCATTACGTACCTAATCTGACCTTTGGTGCGCCAATTTGTAAAGCGCTACGTGATTATGGTATTACCGCGCCAATCGATGTGCATCTTATGGTTGAGCCGGTTGATCGAATTATTCCTGATTTTGCTAACGCTGGCGCATCAATGATCACCTTTCATGTGGAAGCCTCGAAGCATGTTGATCGCACCTTGCAACTGATCAAAGAGCATGGCTGTCAGGCTGGAGTGGTGCTGAATCCAGCCACGCCGCTCAGTCACCTCGATTACATTATGGACAAAGTCGATTTGATTCTCCTAATGTCGGTCAATCCAGGTTTTGGAGGCCAGTCCTTTATTCCGCACACGTTAGATAAGCTACGTGTGGTACGTGAGCGTATTACGCAAAGTGGTCGCTCGATTCGTTTAGAAATAGACGGGGGCGTAAAGGTCGAGAATATCCGTGAAATCGCCCAAGCTGGCGCGGATATGTTTGTTGCCGGATCGGCAATTTTTGGCGAGCCAGATTATAAAGCGGTGATTGATGCCATGCGTAGTGAACTGGCTGGCGTTGAACGTCGTAATTAATAAAATAGTTATTATTCCTTACCGCTGAGCGCCGATGACGTTAATCGGCGAGCGACTTTGATTCGTCGGTAGGGAGAGCACAAATAGGATAGAGTTTTGCAATCAATAAAATTAATCGCGTTTGATCTCGATGGCACACTGCTTGATAGTGTGCCTGATCTTGCTGTTGCTGCTGATCAAGCGGTGCGCGCTTTGGGCTATCCTGGGGTAACGGAATCTCAGGTACGTGACTATGTCGGTAATGGTGCCGATGTGTTAATCGGTCGCTGTTTAAGTCAAAGTCTCAATATCGACCCTGAGCTGAATAATGATACTCATCAACAAGCGCGTTTGTTATTTGATGAGTATTATGCGCAAACGGGCCACCAATTGAGCCACCTCTATCCGAATGTAAAGCATACCTTGGCGGAACTGCATCGCGCGGGGTTTATCTTAGCGTTGGTGACCAATAAGCCGAGTAAATTTGTGCCTGATGTTCTTGCTCAACATGGTTTAGCTGAGCTATTTAGTGATGTGATTGGTGGCGATACCTTTAGCCATAAAAAACCCGATCCTATGGCCCTTAATTGGTTGCTCGAAAAGCACCACTTGAAGGCAGAGCAAATGTTGATGGTCGGTGATTCGAAAAACGACATTTTAGCGGCCCAAAATGCGGGTTGTGCTTCATTTGGCTTAACCTATGGTTATAACCACGGTGAGCCAATTGCCAATGCCAAGCCTGATGTAGTGGCGGATGATATCGTTCAGCTTCTCGATGTTGTTATGGTTTGCGCGTAAAAATTATCACTTGCCTCTGGTAAAATACTCATCAATGAGTACACTGCTAAACTGCGCCTATTCACTGTAAGCGCAGTTTTTTATTGGTTTTATACCCTTCCTACTTGAAGCTATTGCGGTGTTGGCGACGTTCGTTCACCCCAAGCATAGAACTTATCTATGCTCGTGGGCTAGGTTCATTTGCTGCCGATTAGCCATGCTCAGTGGTGTGGGTATCGCCTTCCCTTATTTTGAATCACAAGGAAATTATACTCATGAGCAAACCCATCGTATTGAGTGGTGTTCAACCATCTGGTGAACTCAGCATTGGTAACTATTTGGGTGCTCTGCGTCAATGGCAACAGATGCAAGATGATTATGATTGTCAGTACTGTGTGGTTGATTTACATGCGATTACCGTACGTCAAGATCCAAAGGCGTTATATGAAGCGACACTCGATGCGTTATCCATCTGTCTTGCCGTTGGTGTCGATCCGCAAAAAAGCACCTTGTTTGTCCAATCTCATGTGCCTGAACATACTCAACTTGGCTGGATACTTAATTGTTATACCCAAATGGGTGAACTCAGTCGCATGACTCAGTTTAAAGACAAATCGGCTCGTTATGCCAATGATGTCAATGCCGGACTATTTGGTTATCCAGTATTGATGGCGGCCGATATCTTGCTCTATGGCGCGCATCAAGTTCCCGTGGGCAGCGATCAAAAACAGCACCTAGAACTCGCGCGTGATATCGCGACACGTTTTAACAATATTTACAGTCCGGAACAACCGATCTTCACCATTCCTGAACCGTATATTCCGCAGGTCAATGCACGAGTCATGAGCCTGCAAGATGCGACTAAGAAAATGTCAAAATCGGACGATAATCGTAAAAATGTGATTACGTTATTAGAAGATCCCAAGTCGATTATCAAGAAGATCAATAAAGCGCAAACGGATACCGAAACACCACCCCGTATCGCCTTTGATACTGAGCAAAAAGCCGGTATCTCGAATTTAATGAGCCTATATTCAGCGGCCACAGGCAAAACCTTTGCTGAGATTGAAGCGCAATACCAAGGCGTTGAAATGTACGGTCCTTTTAAAAAGGATGTTGGAGAGGCATTAGTCGCGATGCTTGCTCCGGTACAAGCGGAGTACCATCGTATTCGCGATGACAGAGCCTATCTGGACGCGGTCATGAAAGCCGGGGCCGAAAAAGCCTCCGCTCGCGCTGCTCTCACACTGAAAAACGTTCAGCAAGCGGTTGGATTTGTGCCTCGTCCATAAGCTCCCCCTTGATTCTACGACACTGAATAAGCCCAAAGCGAATGACTCACTTTGGGCTTATTTGTCTGCTAGCGACTACAAGATAAATCAACACGGTCTACACTTAGTGGGAGTAGTACAGTAAGGGGATCGCGATGAAATGGTGGTTATTGTGTGGATTGCTGATCATCAGCAATGGATTAGCTGCGAGCCCTTTACGGGTTTGTGTAGGTAATATGAATGTATGGCCACCTTTTACTTATTGGCAAGGCGCTACCGATGAAGAAAAAGCTCAATCATTAACCGGATCAGCCACGACATTGGTATTACAATCCCTTGAACACTTAAACGTGGATTATCAGCTTTTGTTTATGCCGTGGGCGAGGGTACAGCATGAGCTAGCTCAGGCGAATGGACGCTGTGATTTGACGTGGAATGCCAGCTATCGTCATGACAGAGCGGAATACAGCTACTTTTCAGTCACCCTGTATCGTATTCAACTCGGTTATTTTACTCTCGCTGATTCGAATAATCTCCTCAGTCATCATCAAGATTCTGGCGTATTGTGTGGTGTACACGGTTTTAACTATCAAGACTTTGGCCTATCTCGCGAGCCATCGCTGCGTGTAAACACCGTCCAACAAGCGTTAGATATGTTACAAAAACAGCGCTGTGATTGGTTTGTCAGTGAAATTGAACCAATTTATGGTGGCATTCAGCTTGGTCTTTATCAGCTTGAACGGCCAATTACACCTCATTTATTGGGGAGAGATAAGCAGTTTCATGTGCAAATTCGTCGTGATTTACCGGAGGCATTACTCCTACTCAATGGTATTAACCAGTATTTACTCGATGCCCAGCAAAGTGGACATGCACAAGCTGTATTTGATCGTTTTTTATTGTTCAATGCGGCGGAACATCAAGACCCTTAATGTCGATGACTCTTATTCGACTCAAGTAAAGCACTTGCCTTTCTACAACGGTGCTGCACAATATCGCCTTCTGTTTCTTCAACTGACTGGCACGGCTGATATTATGTTGCTTCTCATCGATAACTACGATTCTTTTACCTACAACTTATATCAATATTTCTGTGAATTAGGGAAAGAGGTCAAAGTCGTACGTAATGATCAGATAGACATCAAGGGGATTGAAGCCCTTAATCCGAGCCATTTAGTGATTTCCCCCGGACCTTGTACGCCGAATGAAGCGGGGATTTCTCTCCAAGCGATCACTCATTTTGCCGAGAAGCTACCGATATTAGGGGTATGCCTTGGTCATCAGGCGATCGCGCAAGTGTTTGGTGGACACGTGGTGCGCGCCAGACAAGTCATGCACGGTAAAACATCACTGATTAAGCACAATGGACGCAGTGTGTTCGTTGGCTTAAACAATCCCTTGACGGTCACCCGCTACCACTCATTAGTGGTTGCAAAGCACTCGCTACCGGCATGTTTTGAACTCACGGCATGGACAGAATTAGACGATGGTTCTGTCGATGAAATTATGGGTTATCAACATCGAACGTTACCGATTGATGCGGTGCAGTTTCATCCTGAATCGATTAAAACCGAGCAAGGGCATCAGCTACTGGCTAATTTCTTAAATCGTTAAGCCAACCATTACCGATCTTGATCACTTTTCTTAACATTTCTTTCGTCTAAATGGCGCTTGATCGTGATGTGCGATTTTATGCGCCTTTATAGTCTCTCTCCTTGGTGAATCCCTTGCCTTACAATGGCTATCTATTCTATTTTGCATGCGAAGGTAAAAAATACTTCATAAAAGACAGTCGTTAGTGCATAAATAATCAGAGACGATATCGAGTACACTGGTATTGATGTCGTGAAAAGAATATTTCGCTATTGAATTGGTTAATATTTTGTAAATACAATGCCGTATTAGTGATAATGCCATACAAAATCTTACGCTAAGGTTTTGTCGCCAAATGGCAGAGCAACTTGGCATGCGGTATAAGAAGGAATGGGTAATGACAATGGAAAAACAGATACAACGTGGTTTATTTGATGAGGTGATGGTGCCTTGTTATAACCCGATGGCGTTCATCCCAGTAAAAGGACAAGGCTCCCGAGTTTGGGATCAGCAGGGACGAGAGTACATCGATTTTGCTGGTGGTATCGCAGTCAGTTGCTTAGGACACTGCCATCCGGCCATGGTTAATGCATTAACCGAGCAAGCCAATAAATTGTGGCATTTGAGTAATGTGATGACTAATGAGCCAGCATTACAACTTGCTAATAAATTGATTGAACTGAGTTTTGCTGACAAAGTCTTTTTTGCCAACTCAGGCGCTGAAGCCAATGAAGCGGCACTGAAATTAGCTCGTCGTTATGCGGCTGACGTTTATGGTCCAGAGAAAACGGAAATCATTGCCTTTAAACAAGGCTTCCATGGCCGAACCTTCTTTACTGTCACGGTAGGTGGACAAGCGGCTTACTCTGACGGTTTTGGACCGAAACCCGGCGATATTACTCACCTGCCTTATAACGATATTGATGCTTTGCAAGCGCATATGTCGGATCGCACCTGCGCGATCATGATGGAACCCCTACAAGGCGAAGGCGGTATTATTTCGCCAACGCCAGAATTTGTTCAGGCGGTGCGTGAACTGTGCGATAAGCATAACGCGCTACTGATTTTTGATGAAGTTCAAACTGGTAATGGGCGTACGGGGCACTTTTATGCTTACCAAGGTTTAGGTGTCACGCCAGATATCTTAAGTACGGCGAAATCATTAGGTGGCGGCTTCCCGATTGGTGCGATGTTAACCACTAATAAGCTTGCCGAGCATATGAAAGTTGGTACCCACGGTTCAACGTATGGCGGTAACCCGTTAGCGTGCGCTGTTGGTCTGGCCGTCGTTGATATTGTTAGTCAACCAGAAACCTTAGCGGGTGTGAAGCAACGTGAAGCTTGGTTTCGCGAGGGATTAACCAAAATTAATGATAAGTACCATGTGTTTTCTGAAATCCGTGGTCAAGGTTTACTGCTTGGCGCGGCACTCAATGAGCAGTGGCAAGGCAGTTCTCGAGACATTTTATTAGCGGCTGGAGAGCATGGATTAATGCTGTTGGTGGCGGGACCGAACGTGATCCGTATGACGCCTTCATTATTGATCACTCAACAAGAAATCGAACAAGGATTGGCTAAACTCGAGCAAGCGATCGCAACACTCGTGTAGTCTTTCTGCTATTCACACCCACCATGGATAGCGGTGGGTGTTTGCTGTCTTCGCTAGGTCAAGCTGGCCTAGTGCTATGCATCTGGAGGGAATATTGATGCTAGTTATTCGCCCTATTGCAACGTCTGACTATCCGGCACTTCATGACTGTGCCATTGAATCGGGTCATGGCTTTACGTCACTGCCCGTTAATCAAGAATTACTCACCAATCGTATTGAACACTCAGAATACAGCTTTGCTAAACCGTCCGTAACGCAACCAGGGGATGAAGGTTATTTAATGGTCGGTGTAGACAGTGTAACCGGAGAGGTGGCTGGTACGACGGGGATCGAAGCGGCGGTTGGTTGGGATCGTCCTTTTTATTCTTATCATATTAGTACGATTGTCCATGCCTCACATAAGCTTGGGGTCAACAATGTCGTTAAATTACTCACCTTTGGTAACAACTACACCGGATGCTCAGAAATTTGCAGCTTATTTTTGCGAGAGCACTTTCGCCAAGGTTTGAATGGTCGCTTAATGTCGAAGAGTCGTTTTTTAATGATGGCGGAGCATCCAGAACGTTTCTCTAAAACCATCTTTGCTGAGATGCGAGGCGTCTCTGATGCGGATGGTAATTCTCCCTTTTGGCAGTGGCTGCAAGAGCACTTCTTTTCAATCGACTTTACCTTGGCTGACTATTTAACTGGGATCGGTAAAAAAGGTTTTATTGCCGACTTAATGCCCAAGTTGCCGATTTATATCAATTTACTCAGTCCTGAAGCCCAAGCGGTGATTGGCCAAGTGCACGAGAATACTCGTCCAGCCCTCAAGTTATTGGAAGACGAAGGATTTACTTGCCGCAATTACGTCGATATTTTTGATGCCGGCCCAGCCGTAGAATGTGATGTCCGTAATATTGAATCGGTACGTAATTCAGTGCGAGCCAGAGTTGAAGTCGCGCGTCATTCCAGCACCCAACAATATTTGATGTGTAATACCTCATTTACTCATTTTCGTGCTACCGCCGAAAAAGCGGCCTACAACCGTGAGCGAGAGACCGTGTTGATTACTCCCGAAGTGGCTCAAGCATTAAACGTTGACCAAGGGGATTGGTTGCGAATTTTGGCTCAATAGTTTAGATAAGGAAGATACAATGACTCAGTGGATAGCAGGTCAATGGATTGCTGGACAAGGCGATGCGTTGAGTTCAATCAGCCCTTACGATGACCAAGTGGTTTGGCAAGGTAATAGCGCAACGGCAGAGCAAGTTGAACAAGCGATCAGCGCGGCTCGTCAAGCATTCATCGCATGGAAAAATCGCCCGTTTGCTGAGCGTGAACAAGTGGTGTTGGCTTTTGCTGAGCAGGTCAAAGCCAACAGTGAAAAAATTGCTGAAGTGATCGCTAAAGAAACCGGCAAACCATTATGGGAAACGCGCACCGAAGCCGCGGCGATGGCTGGTAAAATTGCGATTTCTATTCGTGCTTACCATGAACGTACTGGGCAGCAGCAACGTGAGGTGGTAGGCAATACGATTGTATTGCGGCATCGTCCTCTTGGCGTAATGGCGGTATTTGGTCCATATAATTTTCCTGCCCATTTACCCAATGGCCATATTGTTCCTGCTTTACTGGCTGGTAATACCGTGGTGTTTAAACCTTCAGAGCAAACCCCATGGACTGGTGAGCTAGCGATGCAGTTATGGCAAGCGGCGGGATTACCTGATGGTGTGCTTAACCTAGTACAAGGTGCGAAAGAAACGGGTATTGCGCTCGCGCAATCAAAAAATATTGATGGCTTGCTCTTTACTGGTAGTGCGAATACAGGTCACCTCTTACATCGTCAGTTTGCCGGTCAACCCGATAAAATGTTAGCACTGGAGATGGGCGGCAATAATCCGATGGTGATTTCTGAGCACTATGGCGATATTGATGCGGCGGTATACACTATTATTCAGTCAGCATTTATTAGTGCGGGACAACGTTGTACTTGCGCTCGTCGTCTTTATTTACCTGAAGGCGAAAAAGGCGATAAGTTGCTTGATAAGTTGCTAAAAGCGACCGAGCAGCTGCGCATTGATCAGCCTTTTGCTGATCCTGCACCCTTTATGGGGCCACAGATTTCACGTGCTGCTGCTGAGTTTATTTTGACGGCACAAGCGAATTTACAAGCGTTAGGCGGAAAAAGTTTATTAACCGCGAAGGCACAACAAGCGGCGTTCGTCACACCAGGGATTATTGATGTCACTGCGATTAATGATTTACCTGATGAAGAATATTTCGGCCCATTATTGCAAGTCATTCGTTATCAAACACTGCCTCAAGCTGTAGCACTGGCTAATAATACGCGCTTTGGTTTGTCAGCAGGCTTAGTGTCGACCGACGATCAAGAGTGGCAATATTTTATTGATCATATTCGCGCCGGAATTGTTAACCGTAACCGTCAACTTACCGGAGCCAGTGGCGATGCTCCCTTTGGTGGGCCGGGTGCGTCAGGTAACTTACGCCCCAGCGCGTTTTACGCCGCGGATTACTGTGCTTACCCAATGGCGTCGATGGAAGGGCAAACGACAGAATTACCCGCGACACTATCACCAGGGGTTGTTTTGCCTTAAATCGTCAACACAGCTAAAGCGTGTCGATAATGTTTAACCCATAACGTCTCTATCGCGAGAGACGTTATCCACCCACTGACAAGGAGGCGTCATGACGCCAAGTGCGCTTTTTCAATGTTTATGGAATGACTATATTCAGCGTCTTTGCCCTGCGGCAGAAAAAGTCCATCATTTGCTCCAGGAAGACGAAGCACTGATCAATGACCACATTGCTTTACGAACTTTTAATATCGCACCACTGGGTATAGAGACTTTGGCCAAGCCGTTTCTGGCCTTAGGCTACGTTGCTTGCGGTGATTATGTGTTTGAAAGCAAAAAGCTGGTGGCGAAGCATTATGAGCACCCTGATCCTAAGCAACCTAAGGTATTTATTAGTGAATTGAAGGTCGAAGAGTGCTCAGCAGAGTTACAAGCGATAGTCGCTAAGTTAGTGGCTCAAGTCGAGACGACTCGCCTTGATGATGTCGATTTTCTTTACGCCGGCCGTCTATGGGATCTCTCGTTTGCAGATTATCAAATCTTAGCCAAAGAAAGCGAGTATGCGGCGTGGTTAGCCGCCCATGGTTATGGGGCCAATCACTTTACGGTGAGTGTTAATCAGCTCAAGGCATTTAATGAGGTCAAAGCGGTCAATGATCATCTGCGTCAGGCGGGCTTTACTATCAATGAAAATGGCGGTGAAGTGAAAGGCACACCAGAAGTATTACTAGAACAGTCCTCGACCATGGCTGATAAGGTGCCAGTCTCGTTTAACGACGGTGTTGAAGTGATCCCCGGTGGTTTTTATGAGTTCGCTAAACGTTATCCAATGGCGAACGGTCAATTGTATAGCGGCTTTGTGGCAGCTTCAGCAGATAAAATCTTTGAAAGCACCGATCTTCGTTAGTAAAAAACGGAATGGGTAGCCAACAATGAACAACAAAAAAGCTACTTTAGGTGAACTAAAGTAGCTTATTCAGGCTTTAAGCATGTTAAACCAGAGGTTAACGAGTGCCGTAGACCACGATGGTTTTACCGTGTGCTGATATCAGATTTTGCTCTTCAAGCATTTTCAGAATCCGACCAACGGTTTCACGAGAACAACCAACGATTTGACCAATTTCTTGACGAGTGATTTTGATTTGCATCCCATCAGGGTGAGTCATTGCATCGGGTTGTTTTGCTAGGTTTAGTAGAGTTTGTGCAATACGACCAGTCACATCAAGGAACGCCAAATCACCGACTTTTTGGCTGGTCACTTGTAGGCGACGAGCCATTTGCCCTGATAGACGCATCAGGATATCGGGGTTAACTTGAATCAATTGACGGAACTTCTTAAAAGAAATTTCCGCGACTTCACAAGGGGATTTAGCTCGAACCCAAGCGGTACGCTCTTGATCTTCTTCGAACAGACCAAGCTCGCCGATGAAATCACCTTGGTTAAGGTAAGAAAGAATCATCTCTTTACCTTCTTCGTCTTTAATCAGTACCGCAACAGAACCTTTAACAATGTAGTACAAGGTTTCCGCTTTTTCGCCCGCATGGATCAGCGTGCTTTTTGAAGGGTACTTATGAATATGACAATGTGAAAGGAACCACTCTAGTGTTGGGTCGGTTTGAGGTTTACCTAGAACCATAATATCTCACTTCCTCTGCAGGGTACGCTCGCTGCTGTCCGTATATTTTAGCGAAGCCTTAATGGATTAACTAGAATAAGAGGACTTCCTAATGGCTGCAAGCTATCTTGTGTTCGGTAAGGAATAGTATCCTTTTTCGAACGCGATTTCTTGATTTTAATCGTATCAAACCATGGATATTTTACGCAAAAACGTGCACATGATCACGGTATGAAAAGTAATCGTGTTAATAAGACCGTAGCCTGACCGATTATGCGAATTTCTTACTCATCAGGTCAAGATAAGGCAATCTCAACCAATTTTTCCGGATTCAATTAATTGCTGGAGTAAGGGTTGCACGATAAGTTCCATAGCAAAGCCCATTTTGCCGCCAGGAACCACAATCGTGTTGTGACGCGACATAAACGAGCCATCAATCATTGCCAGTAAATAGGGATAATCGACATTCTTTATCCCGCGTAAACGGATCACCACAAAGCTTTCATCTAAACTCGGGATGCCTTTCGCATTGAGAGGATTTGAGGTGTCGACCGTAGGCACTCGTTGAAAGTTAATGTGCGTACGCGAAAACTGAGGGGTAATGTAATTCAGATAATCGTCCATTGAGCGAACGATAGAATCCATGACGGCTTCACGAGAATGGCCGCGATCACGAGTATCGCGCACGTATTTTTGGATCCATTCCAAATTGACAATTGGAACCATGCCAATTAAAAAATCGACATGTTGCGCGACATTAATGTCACCGTCGACCACACCGCCATGTAAGCCTTCATAAAATAAGACATTGGTATCATCAGGCAGTTGCTGCCAAGGTGTGAAGGTGCCGGGCATCTGATTATAGGGGACGGCCTCGTCAAAGGTATGCAGATAACGACGGATTTGTCCTGCGCCCGTTTTGCCATATTGGCGGAAAAAATCTTGCAGAGCAGGGAAGTCATTCGCTTGCGGACCGAAGTAGCTAATATGTCGACCTTGTTCTCTTGCTTTACGAATTTCAATATCCATTTCTGGACGAGTGAAGCGGTGGAAGCTATCACCTTCCACCCAAGCGGGTTTAATGTTCATCATATTGAACATTTTACGGAAAGCTTCTGATGTGGTCGTTGTACCAGCGCCTGATGAACCGGTGACCGCAATAATGGGGTGTTTTGCTGACATGACATACCTTGTCTGTTGATCCTTGAGGGGCAAAGCCCATGACTGGTTTCACTATATCATGGAAAAAACGCAGCAGAAAACGCCGATTTTTGCCGTCAGCGTGCGGTACTTTTGATATCGATCGTTTCGTGTAACTCAGAATAGACGATCATCGCTTGCCCACTGCGCAGTTGAGCGATGACTTGATCGATTTTGTCTTGTAAGCTGATTTCACTTTCACCGTAGTCAGTGCCTTCGCGTAATACAAACTCACGAATTAAATTGTCTAGAGTGTCACTGGCGATATGTTGCCAAGGAACGATCATAAATACCTCATGATTTTATGAACTGATAATCTCTGTTTTACGATATTTTGCTGCCATATGACGCCAAATGACGCTAATTTTTATTTCTGTCGCCAATTAGCGTAGTAACTCGGCAAAGCCTGCTCAAGCCAGAACCTAGGTTGACGTAAGCTGCCAGCTAAAAAACCAACATGGCCACCGTGTTCAAATAATTGGTAGTTAATCTGTGGGTTTAAAGGACCGCGCGGGATCACTGCTTCAGTCATAAACGGATCATCGGCAGCATGAATGATCAGCGTAGGGATAGTAATCGCGCCTAATTTCATGAGTCCTGAGCATTGTTGATAGTACTCTTGCGCATCTTTAAAGCCGTGTAGCGGTGCGGTGATCAAATCATCAAATTGATAGAGCTTGCTTACTTGACGAATGGATTGCGTGGTTAAACCTAGCTCATTTTGTAGCAATGGGGCTTTTCTTAACGCATTATTTTTTAATGATGAGAGTAAATAACGGCGATAAATTTTTGAAAAGCCCTGTTCAATACGTTGCGAACACGCTGCTAAATCCAGTGGTGCGGAAATGATGGTTGCCGCATCGACAATCGGATCATCCCGATAGCACGCCAGATAGTTGACCAGCATATTACCGCCTAAAGAGACTCCAGTCGCAATGATGGTACGCTGAGGGAATTGCGCTCGTAGGTATTCAAGTACGAAACGCGCGTCTTCCGTTTCACCCGAATGGTAAGCTCGAGCTAAGCGGTTGGGTTTTCCGCTGCAGCCTCGAAAATGCATCATCACCGATAGCCAACCATGTCGAGCAAACGCATCCATTAAGCCATTAGCATAAGGGCTATAAAAACTGCCTTCTAAACCGTGAAATAAGACAAAAATGGGTTTATCGACACCGGGGAAGGCTGGTTCACTCCATGCTAAATCAAGAAAATCGTTATCTGGCGTGGTTAAGGTTTGCCAAACCGGCGTAAAGCAAGCCGCTCGACGAATTAAGCGCGGTAGTAGGGTTTGTAAATGTGGGTTGGTTAATCCCTTCGCGGCAGTAAACGGCGACATCAAAAACCTCAATTCTTTATGAGCATCATGTTGGTTTTACCGGGGTAGAGAATAGAGAGATCAAATGCTCAGCGCCAAGTTGTCGACAGTAGCGCTCAGTCAACGCTAGGTCTTTGGTCGGGGATAATCGGAATCCCTGTACGCAGGCGATCAGCTCTGCTTGTTGCTGTTTTTCTAACCGCAATTCAAACTGTAGCGCTTCACGGTACAGTGTTTCTGATAGGTGAGACTTTAGTTTACGGCGCAACTCACGAAAAGAGTGAACTAAGCTTTCTGAATGATTTAAACACGCCAATAAGCGTGGCCATTCTGAATCGTTAATACTGAGTTGTTGTTCGTCTAACCACTTGAGCAGCAAGAGTAAATTTACATTCCCCTGAAACTGGTTTTGCAGACACAAGCACGCTTCTTTCACTTCATTAACCGCATAATAGTCGAGGCTAAATTGCCATAAGCCTTCTAACGTTAATGATGAATGAGCGTGCGTTGGGATCATTACTGAGTGAATTCCTGTTCCAGTTGTTCAAGATGTTCTTGCTCGGCCATCCAATCACTTTCTACTTGCTCAAGCGCGCTTTTTGCTGACGCTTGATTAGCAATCACTTCGGTTAATTGGGCTTTATTCTCTGCGTCATACAAACTGGCCTCAGAGAGATTTAACTCGGCTTGGGCGAGAATGGCATTCAATTTATCCATTTTCTCTTCTAACTGTGTCAATTTTTTGCGAATTGGCGCGGTTTGTTTACGAAAATCAGCTTCGCGACGTTTTTGCTCTTTTTTCGCCGCAGCACTGTTGGTGCTGTCTTTGACTGGTTGAGTCGCTTGAGCTTCTTTACGGGCAATTTTCTGTTGATCGGTTAGCCATTTGTAGTAATCGGTTAAGTCGCCATCAAAAGGAGCGACTTGCTGATCATGCACTAAGTACAGCTCGTCAGTGGTCGCGCGTAATAGGTAGCGGTCATGACTGACGATAACCATTGCACCTTCAAAGCTTTGTAAGGCAAAGGTTAGTGCTTGGCGCATGTCTAAATCTAAATGGTTGGTGGGTTCGTCCAACAACAACAGATTAGGTTTTTGCCACACAATCAGCGCCAGCACCAAACGGGCTTTTTCGCCACCGGAGAAAGGGGCCACTTTTTCTAGCGCTTTTTCACCCTGAAAACCAAAACTGCCTAAATAATTGCGCAGCTCAAGTTCGGTTTTATCCGGGGCAATTTGCATCATGTGCTGCAACGGCGTTTCTTGTGGGTGTAATGTTTCCAACTGATGCTGGGCAAAGTAGCCGATTTTCACGCCTTGAGAGTAAGTGAGATCGCCACTTTGCGGTTTCAGTTCACTGGAGAGCAGTTTAATTAATGTTGATTTACCCGCGCCATTACGACCTAGCAAACCAATTCGGCTACCCGGGACTAAGTTAAGACGAATCTTTTCGAGGATCAGCCGACCGTCATATCCGGCGGCCACGTTATCCATCATTAAAATCGGATTAGGCAAGGCGGCAGGTTGACGAAACTCAAAGCTAAACGGGTTATCAAATTGCGCTGGTAAAACTTGCTCCATTTTTTCCAGTGCTTTAATTCGGCTTTGTGCTTGGCGCGCTTTTGAGGCTTTATAGCGAAAGCGATCAATGTAGCTTTGCATATGTGCCATCTGCTTTTGCTGTTTTTGATATTGCGCTTGTTGCTGCATTAGCTTTTGTGCGCGTTGCACTTCAAACGATGAGTAGTTACCGGTGTACTCATTGAGCTGTTGATTTTCAATATGAATAATCCGATTGACGATCGGGTCAAGAAAATCACGATCGTGAGAGATCAACAGTAGCGTACCAGGATAGCTCTGTAGCCAACGCTCAAGCCACATCACTGCATCTAAATCGAGGTGGTTAGTGGGCTCGTCGAGGAGCAATAAATCAGAGCGACAGATCAGCGCTTGGGCAAGGTTAAGACGCATGCGCCAGCCACCAGAAAATTGGGTTAAATTCCAACTCATTTGTTGTTGACTGAAACCTAAACCATCCAGCAGTTCGGCAGCGCGCGCTTGAATGCTGTAACCACCAATGGTTTCAATATGACCATGCAACTCGGCAACACGGGTGCCATTATCTTGCTGTTCTGCTTCACGGAGTTGTTGTTCTAAGCGACGATATTCTCGATCACCATCAATCACGTATTCTAAAGCTTGTCGCTCTAAAGCGGGCGTTTCTTGGGCAACCCAAGCCAACTCCCAGTGAGCCGGTTGATTAAATGAGCCGGCATCAATCGATAACTCCTCTTTCATTAATGCAAATAGTGTTGATTTACCACAGCCGTTTTTACCGACTAAACCGACTTTATCGCCGGGATGAATAGTGGCTGAGGTTTTATCAAGCAGCGGTTTTCCGCCACGGAGTAATTGAATGTCAGAGAAGATAATCATAAAGAGTCGTGTCTAGTTAGCCGTGTATGTCGCCGCGAATAGTAGGAGTAATCTTGATCAATGTCGATGATTATACCGATTCGTTGATGGTCTTCCTAGGCGGTTCTCTATCGTTTAGCGACATTGGCTCGTTACATGCTCGGCTATCGCTTGGTCGGCTTTAAGGCTACAATTTGTGTTACTGTTGAGCCGCTTACGATAAGGAAATCCGTTGGTTGCTCTATCGACCGTTCGCATCTATTAAAGAGAATCAAGGAATGACCAAGGATAAGGATAAAGAGAACGCATCCTCCCATCATCAAGTGGGCACCGCCGATCGACCCAAGGTATTGGTTATTTACGCTCACCCCGACCCTGATCACTCGCTGGCTAATCGTCTGCTGATTGAACGAATTATCGCTTTGCCTCATGTTGAAGTGCTTGATCTGTACGCGACCTATCCCGATTTTTTTATCGATGTGAATCAAGAGCATCAACGTTTACTGGAAGTTGATGTGATTGTCTTTCAACACCCGTTGTACATGTATTCGTGTCCTGCATTATTAAAAGAGTGGATTGATAAAGTGCTCGGTAAAGGTTTTGCCTTTGGACCAGAAAGTGCGCTGCAAGGTAAGTGTTGGCGAAGCGTGATCACGACCGGTGGGCATCGAGAGGCTTTTAGTGCTGAGGGATACAATCGTTATCCATTGAGTGCAATTCTACAACCTTTTGAATTAACCGCCGCGTTATGTCGTATGCGCTGGATTGATCCGTTAGTGATGTATTGGGCAAGGCACATCAGTGATGCTGAACGCAGGCAACATGCTGATCAGTATGTCGCTTGGCTAGAAGGGTTACGTCATGATGACTGATTGGCTGTCCAGTTCGGTGATTTTTTTGACGGCTGCCGTGGTCGCAGTACCGATTGCTCAACGTTTAGGGCTTGGGGCTATTTTGGGCTATTTACTCGCCGGGATTGTGATTGGTCCTTGGGGTTTTAAGCTTATCACTGATGTTAATGCGATTTTGAACTTTGCCGAATTTGGTGTGGTACTGCTGCTATTTTTGATTGGCTTAGAGCTAAACCCTAAGCGATTGTGGCAAATGAAAGGACCGATCCTTGGGCAAGGTGGGTCACAGATGTTAATCACCAGTAGCGTGATCGCGAGCGGTTTATGGATGTACGGTTTCTCTTGGCCAGTGAGTATCACGGTTGGGTTGATTCTTGCTCAATCATCGACGGCAATAGCGCTACGTACCATTGATGAAATGCGGTTAACCTTAAGTGATACGGGACGCACGGTATTTGCCGTGTCGCTGTTTCAAGATTTAGCGGTTATTCCAACGCTCGCTTTAGTGGCCATTTTTGCCGGCCAAACAACGGGTGACAGCTTACCATTAATGTGGATGTTGGCAGGGGTAGCAGGGCTATTAATGGCTGGGCATTTCCTATTGCAGCCTTTATTTCGGTGGGTGGTGAATAGCCAAGTGCGCGAGCTATTTACCGTAGCCTCGCTATTGTTGGTGATTGCGATTGCCTTATTGATGGAAAAGCTGGGTTTGTCGATGGCCTTAGGGGCTTTTCTGGCAGGCATGCTGCTTGCGGAAAGTGAGTTTCGTCATGAGTTAAGTACAGCCATTGAGCCTTTTAAAGGCTTATTGTTGGGGCTATTTTTTATCGCCGTGGGCATGTCGGTTAATATCGACTTACTGTGGCAGGAGTGGTGGTTGGTCAGTCTACTGGTGATCGGGCTAATCAGTGTCAAAATGGCGATCATGTATGGTTTAGCGCGTCTAGCTAAAGTGCGTTCGAAAGCACGCAGTCGCAGCGCGTTGATTTTGAGTCAAGGCGGAGAAATTGGTTTTGTCATTTTGACTGCCGCGACGGAGGGGCAATTATTCACGGCTAGTCAGTCAGCGTTGCTGGTTTTAGTGATCAGTGTCTCGATGATGACGACCCCATTATTGCTCAAACTCCAAACCTTCTATTATAGCCAGACGTTAAATAGCCCTGAAGAGGAGCCTGACAACACGATTGGCCATCAAACTCCGCAAGTGATCATCGCTGGTTTTGGCCGCTTTGGACAGATCGTTGGCCGATTAATGTACGCCAATAAGATTAAAATTACCGTATTAGAGAGTGATGCCAGCCAAATTAAACTGCTGCGTAAATATGGTTATAAGGTGTTTTATGGCGATGCGACCCACCTTGAACTGTTGCGCTCTGCGGGGGCTGCACAGGCAGAGGCGATAGTGATCTGTACCGATGAACCCGATGAAGTGATGCGGATTGTGACTTTGTGTCAACAGCACTTCCCACAATTAAAAATCTTAGCACGGGCGCGAAGTCGGGTAGAGGCCTATCAATTATTAAGCCACGGTATCGCAGGGCATTCTCGAGAGACGTTTCTTGGCGCTTTAGATTTAGGCCGCCAAGTGCTTGTGCAATTAGGCATGCACCCTTATCAGGCGAAACGAGCAGAAGCGCACTTTCGGCGGTTGGATGTCACGATGCTTAAAGAATTATTGCCGCAGCACAGTGATGATAAAAACTTAACGTTACGGACTAAAGCGGCTCGTAAAGAGCTGGAAGAGATTTTTGGACGAGAGATGGCTAATGATCGTCAAGCTCGTGATTATTGGGAAAAACGTAGGACGAAATAGTGAGCACAAAAAAACGTTTTATTGCTGGAGCCAGTTGCCCAAATTGTAAAACACAAGACACACTGCGCTGGTGGATAGAGAATAATATTGAGCTGGTTGAGTGTGTAGAATGTGATTACGCAGAGCAACGTAAACCGCAATCGGTAGAAAAAAGCCAACATGCTACTGAGCAAATGATTGGGATTTTTAAACCAGAATAATTGAGTTTCAGTGTATAATCTTCATAATATTGCTCATCTCTCTCTTAATCTGAGATGAGCAAAACAAAACCAACCTCCTTGGAGCCGTTATGAAAATTGAAAAAAACATGGTTGTGAGCATTGCCTACCAAGTAAAAATGGAAGATGGCGTGGTCGTAGACCAATCAACAGTGGAAGCCCCACTGGAGTATCTACATGGTCACAACAACCTAATCACTGGTCTTGAGCGTGAGCTAGAAGGTAAAGTTATCGGTGATAAATTTAGCGCTACTGTCGCACCAGAAGATGCTTACGGTGAACACAGTGATGCGCTAGTACAACGTGTTCCTGCGGATGTTTTCCAAGGTGTGGATGAGTTGGAAGTCGGTATGCGTTTCTTAGCTGATACCGATCAAGGTCCTATCCCTGTTGAGATCACCGAAGTCGATGGTGATGAAGTGGTGGTTGATGGTAACCACATGTTAGCCGGCCAGACCTTGACGTTTGATGTTGAAGTGATTGCGCTACGTGAAGCGACAGCTGAAGAGCTTGAGCATGGTCACATTCATCATGCTGGTGGCTGTGGTCACGACCATGGGCATGACCACGATCACGATGGTTGCTGCGGTGGCGAAGGTCATCACCATCATGGACAAGAAAAAGAAGGCTGCTGTGGTGGCGGTAGCTGCGGCTCTCATTAATCGATAGCCAAAGATAACTTATTACGATGGAAACGAGCGGCTAAGACCGATTGGTATTCGGAAATCGTGTAAGTTTGTCGATATTGAAAGCGTTAACTGTTCTGCGGTTAGCGCTTTTTTTAAAGGAACTCTACGATGAAATCTCCCTTTGCAATCGCCATTCATGGCGGAGCTGGCACTATCTTGCGTGAGCAGATGAGCGCTTCACTGCAGCAAGAAATAACCCAAAC
Source organism: Vibrio sp. A8-1 (assembly GCF_013048685.1). Taxonomy (NCBI): domain Bacteria; kingdom Pseudomonadati; phylum Pseudomonadota; class Gammaproteobacteria; order Vibrionales; family Vibrionaceae; genus Vibrio; species Vibrio sp. A8-1. Next base: position 91,798 of record NZ_VHTC01000001.1, on the reverse strand, counting down.
CTTAGAGGCGGCGGTGCGCGCGGGACATCAGCACTTAGAGCAAGGCGGCGATGCGCTAGATGCGGTTGTCGCTGCTGTTACTTTACTTGAAGATTCGCCGTTGTTTAATGCTGGCAAAGGCTCCGTCTTGACTCATCAAGAAATGGTTGAGATGGATGCCGCGGTGATGGATGGTCAACAACGGCGCGTTGGCGCGATTGCTGGGGTAAAACACATCAAAAATCCGGTTGTTCTGGCGAGAGATGTGCTGTTGCACAGTGAGCATGTATTTTTGATTGGGGAAGGAGCAGAAGCCTTTGCTTTTGCGCAGGGGCATACGTATACCGAACAGGACTATTTTTTTACTGAGCGACGTTATGAGCAATTATTAGCCATGAAAGCCAGTGATCAAACGGCGTTATCTGAATCGGTTTATCCAGATGATAAGAAATATGGCACCGTGGGTGCGGTTGCGCTCGATCAACAGGGTAATTTGGCGGCGGCGACCAGTACAGGTGGCATCAGCAACAAGCGCTATGGACGCGTCGGGGATTCGCCGATCATTGGCGCAGGTACGCTGGCTGAAAATGGTAATGTGGCTATCTCAGCCACTGGAGTGGGTGAATATTTTATTCGCTATCAGGTAGCGGGAGAAGTCGCCGCTCGAATGCGGTATCTGCAACAAGACCTCGTCACCGCCTGTGAGACGGTCATTCAAGGTGAACTCAAGCAAGTGGGAGGAGAGGGCGGATTGATCGCTATTGATCAACAGGGCCACATTCACTTTGCGATGAACAGTTCCGGCATGTATCGCGCGGCGATTGACTGTGATGGGGTTTGTTCGGTAAAAATTTATGCTGATGAATAAACGCGTAGATGCCTTCTGAGTGTCAGGTTGATTTTCATCAGTGTCTCACTACTGGCGACTGGCAATTGCCACGCGTTTAAAAAATAACTGCAAGTCGAAGGATTCGGTGCTAGAATCCTTTTTTAACTAGCAATCAGACTTGGAAAGATGGGAAATAACGTAGTCGTTCTAGGCACCCAGTGGGGTGACGAAGGTAAAGGCAAGATAGTTGACCTTTTAACAGAAGATGCCAAATATGTGGTTCGCTATCAAGGTGGCCATAACGCTGGACATACTCTAGTCATCGACGGTGAAAAAACCGTTCTTCACTTAATTCCGTCCGGTATTCTCCGCAACAACGTAAAATGCATCATTGGTAATGGCGTGGTTCTGTCACCCGATGCATTAATCAAAGAGATGACACCGCTTGAAGAGCGTGGCATTCCTGTTAAGGAGCGTCTGTTTATTTCTGAAGCTTGTCCTTTGATTCTTCCTTATCATATCGCTCTTGATCAAGCGCGTGAACTGGCTCGTGGCAAAAAAGCCATTGGTACCACAGGTCGCGGCATTGGTCCTGCTTATGAAGATAAAGTGGCGCGTCGTGGTCTGCGTGTTGGCGATTTGTTCAACATGGTTTCCTTTGCTGAAAAACTTAAAGAAGTCATGGAATTCCATAACTTCCAGCTAGAGCATTTTTATAAAGTAGATCCAGTGAGCTATGACGACGTCTTAGCTCAAGTCCAAGGGTACGCTGAATTGTTGACCTCTATGGTCATCGATGTGACGGATGAATTGGATGCAGCCCGCAAGCGTGGCGACAAGATCATGTTTGAAGGTGCACAAGGTACGCTGTTGGATATTGACCACGGTACTTATCCTTATGTAACGTCTTCTAACACGACCGCTGGTGGTGTAGCTGCTGGTTCAGGTTTTGGTCCTCGTCATCTAGGTTATATCTTAGGTATTGCAAAAGCCTACTGTACTCGTGTTGGTGCGGGTCCATTCCCAACAGAATTGGATGATGAAGTAGGTAACCACTTAGGTACTAAAGGTCATGAATTTGGCGCGACGACGGGTCGTAAACGTCGTTGTGGTTGGTTTGATGCGGTGGCTATGCGCCGTGCGATTCAAATCAACTCAGTCACTGGCTTTTGCTTAACTAAGTTAGATGTACTTGATGGACTGGAAGAGCTAAAAATCTGTACGGGTTATCAAATGCCGGATGGTTCTGTTGCACAGGTATCACCAATGGCAGCAGATGCTTTCGAGGCGGTGACGCCTATTTACGAAACCATGCCAGGTTGGTCAGAAAATACTTTTGGCGCGACATCAATTGAATCATTACCTCAAGCGGCGATTAATTACATTAAACGCATTGAAGAGTTAACGGGCGTGCCAATTGATATTATTTCAACGGGCCCAGACCGTAACGAAACGATCATCAAAGTACACCCATTTAACGTGTGATTTTTTGATTCGTTTGACGATTTCTCTATTTAAAAAGCTGGCGCTTCGCCAGCTTTTTTTATGCCTCATTCTTCATACTCTTAGTCTTGGTGGCAAAAAGTTGCCGCAAAGAGGCAATTTATCCTAAAGTGAATGCTAGGGCTGCCGATACAAGAATCAAGCCGAGCCCTTGCGCGCTGTCGCGCTATACTAGTATGGCTATCGGATTCAACCAAGAGTGCAAGTATGAAGCTACGTACGGTAGCCGCTTCTATATTATTCGCATTTCACTCTTCCTTCGGTCACGCCAACGTGGCGGATGTTAAAGAGCCTGTGCCGATTTATTCTGAAGCTGAGCTAATCAAACTGATTGAACAGAACCAACACTTGGAGCGACTGAAAGCCGATCGCTGCCAGTTGGTTGAGGACATTGTTGCTCGTGCAACTCGGATCAGTCTGCCTGCGTACGAGTTTTTATATGGTGATATGCTGGCGTGGGGCGTTTGCGTTGAACAAGATGTTGAGCTGGGCTTATATTATATGGAAAATGCTGCCCATCAAGGATTAGCCAGTGCCCTAGAGCAGCTTGGTCGTTATTATTCGCGAGGCACGTTAGTCCAGCAAGATAGAGAGCGAGCCATTCCGTATCTTCGTGAAGCGGCGGCGATGGGCAATCTTAATGCTCGGATTCATCTTGCTGAGCTGTTATTACGCGATCATGGTAGCCCGTTAGATTATGAAGATGCCTATCGTTGGTTATACAATTCCGTGACTGCCGATCAGCGAACTCATAATCGAATTACCTTGCTGCGACAAGGATTAGAAATGAGGATGCCAGAAAATATCATTGCTCGAGCAAAGCGCCGTGGCAGCTTCTGGTAAATAAAGCTTGTTTATCTTAGCTTTTTTCTCTATCATTCTGTCGCTTGCTGGATGATTGTCATGCAGTAAGTGATAGATATAGAATATTATTAATACTCAATCCTATCTTATTATTTCCTACTTAGCGTTTAACGCTCGCTTTACCACTTTCTCTCAACATCCTGTCATCATACACACGATTCAACTCTTCGTTATTTATTGTGACAACTTGATTCCGGTCACGTAATACACAAAGTTGTTGCGCTTCTGCCGGTTGGGATTAGCTATTAAGCTTAAGAACACAGTAGGATATACTTTATGTACCTTCCTAGAAAAGCAGGTCTGCCTATGTCTGATACTACCCATACTGATCCGTTTGCGGATCGCGAAGCCGATAACTACGATAACCCGATCCCAAGTCGTGAATATATTTTAGAATTCCTAACCAAAGCCAATGTCCCCATGAACCGTAACGATCTGTTTGCCGCCCTTGAATTATCGGGTGAGGATCATTACGAAGGTCTACGTCGCCGCCTCAGAGCGATGGAGCGAGATGGTCAATTGGTGTTTACGCGTCGTCAATGTTACGCCCTACCAGAAAAACTGGAAATGATTAAAGGCCATGTTATTGGTCATAAAGATGGCCATGGCTGGGTTCGCCCAGAGGGTGGTCTAAACAAAGAAAACGATATTTTACTGCCGCACCACCAAATGCGCACCTTGATTCATGGTGACTTTGTATTAGTGCAGCCAACTGGCACCGACAAACGAGGCCGAAAAGAAGGGCGCTTGGTTCGTATCCTTGAAGCTCGTAATGCACAAATTGTCGGGCGTTTTTTCCTTGAACAAGGTTATTCGTATGTGGTGCCGGATGACTCGCGCATCCATAAAGATATTTTAATCCCAACCGAACACCGCGAAGGCGCTCGGATGGGTAATGTGGTGGTGATTGAAGTAACCGATCGTGGCACTCGTACCCGAGGCATGATGGGTAAGGTTGTAGAAGTACTGGGTGAAAGTATGGCACCGGGTATGGAGACTCAAATCGCTATTCGCACCCATCAAATTCCCCATGAATGGCCTGATGAAGTCTTAAAGCAAGTCAGTGGACTAAAAGAAGAAGTCCCTGAAGAGGCCAAACAAGGTCGAGTCGATTTACGGCAATTGCCTTTGGTGACTATTGATGGGGAAGATGCCCGTGACTTTGATGATGCTGTGTATTGTGAAGCTAGAAAAGAGGGGGGCTGGCGTTTATGGGTAGCCATCGCCGACGTGAGCTATTATGTCCGTCCTGGCAGCGCCTTGGATAAAGAGGCGACCAATCGTGGTAACTCCGTGTATTTCCCATCGCAAGTGGTCCCCATGTTGCCGGAAGTTTTATCTAACGGTCTGTGCTCGCTCAACCCACAAGTCGATCGGTTATGCATGGTGTGTGAAATGACGATCTCTGATGGCGGCAAACTCATCGATTATCAGCATTATGAAGCGGTGATGAGTTCTCATGCTCGACTAACCTATACCAAAGTTAACGATATTTTGCAGGGTGATGAAGAACTGCGTGAGCGCTACCAAGCGGTCGTGCCTCATCTTGAACAGTTACATAACATGTATCAGGTGCTGAAAACGGCTCGTGATCAACGTGGTGCGATTGAATTTGAAACGGTAGAAACCAAATTCATCTTTAATGCCCAGCGTAAGATCGAAAGCATTGAGCCAGTGATCCGTAACGATGCTCATAAGCTGATTGAAGAGTGTATGATCCTTGCCAATATTGCCTCAGCATCGCTAGTCGAAAAAGCCAAGGAAGCCGCTCTGTTCCGAGTGCATGAGCCACCAGGTGAAGAACGTTTAATGGGCTTTAGAGACTTCTTGGGCGAACTAGGACTCGACTTGAGTGGTGGGCTTGAGCCATCGCCAACCGATTACGCCAATCTGATGAAACAAATCGGTGAGCGTGCAGATAAAGAGCTGATTCAAACCATGCTACTGCGCTCAATGAAGCAGGCTGTCTATAACGCCCATAACGCAGGTCACTTTGGTCTGGCATTAAAACGTTATGCGCACTTTACTTCTCCAATCCGCCGCTATCCAGATTTACTTTTACACCGTGCAATCAAATATTTGATAGCGAAAGAACAACATCAGACCCAAGATCGCTGGACACCAACCGGAGGCTATCACTACTCGTTTGAAGAGATGGACTTTTATGGACAACAGTGTTCAATGACCGAACGCCGTGCTGATGATGCAACACGAGAAGTGTCTGATTGGCTGAAGTGCGAGTACATGCAAGATCATGTCGGTGAAGAGCTTGATGGTGTGATTGCCAATGTGACTGGATTTGGTTTTTTTGTTCGACTCACGGAATTACATATCGATGGTTTGGTTCACATCTCCAATTTGGCTAATGACTATTATCAGTTTGACCCTATCGGTCAACGTTTGATTGGTGAGTCATTCGGTAATATTTATCGTTTAGGTGATGCGGTGAAAGTGAAAGTATTATCGGTGAATCTGGATGATCGACAAATTGACTTTGAATTAGTCGAAACAAGTCGTAAGCTACGCGGCGAAGGTAAAACGGCCAAAAAGCGGGCAGTAGAAGCGCAAGCAAAAGCCAAGAGTAAAAAAGCGGGCACGCGTGGTGGAAAAGCCGTTCCAATGGTTGAGCCAACCAAGCGTCCAGATAAATCAGAGAGCGCAGATTCAGCGAAAAGTAAACGCGCTAAGTCTGATAAAGCCAGTAAAGCGAAATCTCGTTCTAAAACGGCAAAGAGCCGGACAAAAACGAAATAGGTAAGTAATGAGTAATGAACTGATTTACGGCATTCATTCGGTCAACGCTGTGATGCAGCGTGAGCCAGCCCGTATCATTGAAGTGTATGTTTTGAAAGGTCGTCAAGATGATCGGCTACTTCCGGTATTGAATGAATTGCAGCGTTTAGGGCTATCCATTCAGGAGATGGGGCGTAAGGCACTGGATGACAAAGCTCAAGGTGCTAATCACCAAGGGTTGATAGCCAAAGTCAAACCAGCTAAAGCATTAAACGAACATGATCTAGACGCAATATTAAGTCAGCATGAACAACCGTTGCTGCTAGTACTGGATGGCGTGACCGATCCGCATAACTTAGGGGCGTGTTTGCGTAATGCAGATGCTGCTGGTGTGGCGGCGGTGATTGTCCCTAAAGATCGTTCAGCACCGATGACGGCCACGGTAAGCAAGGTCGCTTGTGGTGCTGCAGAAACCGTTCCTTTAGTGCGTGTGACCAACTTAGCGCGCACGATGCGTGCTCTACAAGAGCAAGGTGTTTGGTTTGTTGGCACAGCGGGCGAGGCGACGCATGATCTTTATCATAGCAAGCTGACTGGTCCGTTAGCGATTGTCATGGGAGCTGAAGGCGATGGTATGCGCCGTTTAACTCGTGATACTTGTGATGATCTAATCAAAATCCCAATGGCAGGTAGTGTTTCCAGTTTAAATGTCTCAGTCGCGACCGGGATTTGCTTATTTGAAGCGGTCCGTCAACGCAATAACGTTTAATGTTTATGCTGATGTCATCGTTAAGAAACCTAGGTCTACTGACCTAGGTTTCTTGTTTTTCGCCTCATTCGTTTATTTTTCCAACACCCCCTTGCAAGTCAATCTGTGATCTGTATAATGCACCCCCACTGGTTAAGCCAGTTGTGAACCAATGAGCAGCGAGGAGCAAGCTTGTGGCAACACAGGTGAGGTAACGTATACTCAGCTTATGTTCGCAGTTAATAGGATTAGCTTTAGTTAATTTAATTAGCTGACAATGTGCCCAATCGGGGTACTACGGTTTCACATAAATCAATCGACATTTACCCGCCATGGCAGGTTCGAATGGCGATATTGTTTGTGTAATTTTTACTTATTGGAGCTCTGTCTCATGCAGAACCAACGCATCCGTATCCGCCTTAAAGCTTTCGATTACAAACTAATCGATGCTTCTACAGCGGAAATCGTTGAAACAGCTAAGCGTACCGGCGCACAGGTTCGTGGTCCAATTCCACTGCCTACTCGTAAAGAGCGTTTCACTGTTCTTATCTCTCCACACGTAAACAAAGATGCACGTGACCAGTACGAAATTCGTACTCACAAGCGTCTGATCGACATCGTTGAACCAACTGACAAGACTGTTGATGCACTTATGCGTCTTGATCTTGCTGCTGGTGTTGATGTTCAAATCAGCCTAGGTTAAGGGAGATTAGAAGAATGATTGGTCTAGTCGGACGTAAAGTGGGTATGACCCGCGTATTTACTGAAGAAGGCGTTTCTATCCCAGTAACTGTTGTTGAGGTTGAAGCGAACCGTGTTTCTCAAGTGAAAACTCTTGAGACTGACGGCTATGCTGCTATTCAAGTAACAGCTGGAACTAAGAAAGCTAACCGCGTAACTAAGCCAGAAGCTGGTCACTTTGCGAAAGCAGGTGTAGAAGCTGGTCGCGGTCTTTGGGAATTCCGTTTAGAAAACGGCGAAGAGTTCGAAGTTGGTGCTGAACTGACTGTTGAACTGTTCAACGAAATTAAGAAAGTAGACGTTACTGGTACATCGAAAGGTAAAGGCTTCCAAGGTGCTGTTAAGCGCTGGAACTTCCGTACTCAAGATATGACTCACGGTAACTCTTTGTCTCACCGTGCTCCTGGTTCAATTGGCCAATGTCAAACTCCAGGTCGCGTATTTAAAGGCAAAAAAATGGCAGGTCACATGGGTGCTGAGCGTGTAACGACTCAAAACCTAGAGATCGTACGTGTTGACGCTGAGCGCAATCTGCTTCTTATTAAAGGTGCAGTCCCAGGTGCAACTGGCGCTAACGTGATCGTCAAACCAGCTATTAAAGCATAACGTCTAGGAGTAAGTAATGGAATTGATGGTTAAAGGTGCTAACGCACTAACTGTTTCCGAAACTACTTTCGGACGTGAGTTCAACGAAGCTCTTGTACATCAAGTAGTTGTTGCGTATGCAGCAGGTGCTCGTCAAGGTACTCGTGCTCAAAAGACACGTTCAGAAGTTTCTGGCGGTGGCGCTAAGCCATGGCGTCAAAAAGGTACTGGCCGTGCACGTGCTGGTACAATCCGTAGCCCAATCTGGCGTACAGGTGGTGTTACTTTTGCTGCGAAACCACAAGATCACAGCGTTAAAGTAAACAAAAAAATGTACCGCGGCGCTATGAAAAGCATTCTTTCTGAGTTAGTTCGTCAAGAGCGTTTAATCGTTGTTGATAACTTCTCGGTTGAAGCACCAAAAACGAAAGAGCTAGCGGCTAAGTTGAAAGAACTTGAGCTGAACGATGTTCTTATCGTGACTGGCGAAGTAGACGAGAATCTATTCTTAGCTGCTCGTAACCTGTACAAAGTTGACGTGCGTGATGTAACTGGTATTGATCCAGTGAGCCTAATCGCATTTGACAAGGTTCTAATGACTGCTGCTGCAGTTAAGCAAGTTGAGGAGATGCTGGCATGATCCGTGAAGAGCGTCTACTAAAAGTTCTACGTGCACCGCACATCTCTGAAAAAGCCACTATGGCTGCTGAAAAAGCGAACACGATCGTTTTCAAAGTAGCAAAAGATGCAACTAAGAAAGAGATCAAAGCAGCTGTAGAAAAGCTATTTGAAGTTGAAGTTAAGTCTGTAAATACTCTTATTCTTAAGGGTAAGACCAAACGTCAAGGTCTACGCCAAGGTCGCCGCAGCGACGTTAAAAAAGCGTATGTGACTTTGAAAGAAGGTCAAGATCTTGACTTTGTTGGCGGCGCGGAATAACAGGAGTAGTTGAATAATGGCTATTGTTAAATGTAAGCCGACTTCCCCTGGTCGTCGTCACGTTGTTAAAGTTGTTAACGCTGACCTCCACAAGGGTAAGCCATACGCACCTCTTCTAGAGAAAAACTCTAAGAATGGTGGTCGTAACAACAACGGTCGTATCACAGTACGTCATATCGGTGGTGGTCATAAACAACACTATCGTTTGATTGACTTCAAACGTACTAAAGACGGTATCCCAGCGAAAGTTGAACGTCTAGAATACGATCCAAACCGTAGCGCAAACATCGCTCTCGTATTATACGCAGATGGTGAACGTCGTTACATTATTGCACCTAAAGGCCTCCAAGCTGGTGATACTATCCAGTCTGGTGTTGATGCGCCAATCAAAGCAGGTAACACCCTGCCATTGCGCAACATCCCTGTTGGTTCAACGATTCATAACGTTGAGTTAACTCCGGGTAAAGGTGCACAGCTAGCTCGTTCTGCTGGTGCGTATGCTCAACTTGTCGCTCGCGACGGTGCATACGTTACTATCCGTCTACGTTCTGGCGAAATGCGCAAAGTACTTTCTGAAGGCCGTGCAACAATCGGTGAAGTTGGTAACTCTGAGCACATGCTACGTGAGCTTGGTAAAGCGGGTGCTTCACGCTGGCGCGGCGTACGTCCAACCGTACGTGGTGTAGTAATGAACCCTGTTGATCACCCACATGGTGGTGGTGAAGGCCGTACTTCTGGTGGTCGTCATCCTGTATCTCCATGGGGCGTACCAACGAAAGGCTACAAAACTCGTAGCAACAAACGCACTGACAAGTACATCGTACGTCGTCGTAATAAGTAATCTATTTAAAGAGGAATCGCCATGCCACGTTCTCTCAAGAAAGGTCCATTTATTGACCTACACTTGCTGAAGAAGGTAGAGAAAGCGGTGGAAAGCGGAGACAAAAAGCCTATTAAGACTTGGTCCCGTCGTTCAATGATCATTCCAACAATGATCGGTTTGACCATCGCTGTCCATAATGGTCGTCAACACGTTCCAGTTTTTGTAACTGACGAGATGATCGGTCACAAACTGGGTGAATTTGCCCCAACTCGCACTTACCGCGGCCATGCTGCGGATAAGAAAGCTAAGAAGCGTTAAGGAGTAGATGATGGAAGCATTCGCTAAACATAACTTTGCTCGCATTTCGCCTCAGAAAGCTCGCTTAGTTGCAGATCAAATTCGTGGTAAGTCAGTTGACCAAGCTCTAGAAACGTTAACGTTCAGCAACAAAAAAGCGGCTGAACTTATTAAGAAAGTTCTAGAGTCAGCAATCGCTAACGCGGAGCACAACGAAGGTGCTGACATTGACGACCTACGTGTCGCTAAAATCTTCGTAGATGAGGGCCCAACCATGAAGCGTATTATGCCTCGTGCAAAAGGTCGTGCGGATCGTATCTTGAAGCGTTCAAGCCACATCACTATTGTTGTCGCAGACCGCTAAAAGACTAGGAGAGTAAGCAATGGGTCAGAAAGTACATCCTAATGGTATTCGTCTAGGCATCGTTAAGCCTTGGAATGCTACATGGTTTGCTAATACCAAAGATTTCGCTGACAACCTAGACGGCGACTTCAAGGTACGTCAATACCTCACTAAGGAATTGGCAAAAGCGTCTCTATCACGCATCGTTATCGAGCGTCCTGCTAAGAGCATCCGTGTGACTATTCACACTGCTCGCCCAGGCGTTGTTATCGGTAAGAAAGGTGAAGACGTTGAGAAGCTACGCGCAGCAGTAGCGAAGATTGCAGGTGTACCAGCTCAGATTAATATTTCTGAGGTACGTAAACCTGAGCTAGACGGTCAGCTAGTGGCTGATAGCATCGCGTCTCAACTAGAGCGTCGTGTTATGTTCCGTCGTGCTATGAAGCGCGCGGTACAAAACGCTATGCGTCTAGGCGCTAAAGGTATCAAAGTGGAAGTAAGTGGCCGTTTAGGCGGCGCTGAAATTGCACGTTCTGAGTGGTATCGTGAAGGCCGTGTGCCTCTACACACTCTACGTGCTGACATTGATTACGCAACTTCTTCGGCTCACACTACCTATGGTGTGATTGGTGTTAAAGTCTGGATCTTCAAAGGTGAAATCCTAGGCGGTATGCCAGCTGCTAACGCAGTAGAGCCAAAGGCTGACAAGCCTAAGAAGCAGCGCAAAGGCCGTAAGTAAGGAGTCGACAGATGCTACAACCTAAACGTACCAAGTTCCGTAAGGTTCATACAGGTCGTAACCGTGGTCTAGCAAAAGGTACTGAAGTAAGCTTCGGCACCTTTGGTTTGAAAGCTGTAGGCCGTGGTCGTCTAACTGCTCGTCAAATCGAAGCGGCACGTCGTGCTATGACACGTCACATTAAGCGTCAAGGTAAAATCTGGATCCGTGTTTTCCCAGACAAACCAATCACAGAAAAACCACTTGAAGTTCGTCAAGGTAAGGGTAAAGGTAACGTTGAGTACTGGGTAGCCCAAATCCAACCTGGCAAGGTGATGTACGAAGTTGATGGTGTACCTGAAGAATTGGCTCGTGAAGCGTTCCGCCTAGCGGCACGTAAACTGCCATTCAAGACTACATTTGTAACTAAGCAGGTGATGTGATGAAAGCACAAGATCTACGCGAGAAAAACGTTGAAGAGCTTAATGCAGAGCTACTAGGTTTATTGAAAGAGCAGTTCAACTTGCGCATGCAAGCGGCGACTGGTCAACTTCAGCAAACTCATACTCTGAAAGCTGTCCGTCGTGATATCGCACGTGTGAAAACTGTTTTGACTGAGAAGGCAGGCGCATAATGAGCGATAAAATTCGTACCCAACAAGGTCGTGTTATCAGTGACAAGATGGACAAATCTATCGTTGTTGCTATCGAACGTTTCGTGAAGCACCCAATTTACGGTAAATTCGTTCGTCGCACGACTAAAGTACACGCACATGATGAAAACAACGAGTGTGGCGCAGGCGATACCGTTGAAATCCGTGAGTGTCGTCCATTGTCTAAGACTAAGTCTTGGACTTTGGTAAAAGTAGTAGAAAAAGCGAAAATTTAATTGAGCTTTTAATGCGAATACAGCGGCCCCGATTATTTTTGGGGCCGCTTGTTTTTTGACTACCCAATCACAAAAAAGGGTGGTACAATTCGCGTCCCTTTAAAGAGGCAGCCCGACCCGAGATGGGTCTAGTTTTTTTAATATTTAGCGGAGCACTAACATGATCCAAATGCAAAGTATGCTGGACGCAGCTGATAACTCAGGCGCTCGCAGCGTAATGTGTATTAAGGTTCTGGGTGGCTCTCACCGTCGTTACGCCCATGTTGGCGACATCATCAAAGTTACTGTGAAAGAAGCAATTCCTCGCGGTAAAGTGAAAAAAGGTGATGTATTGAAGGCGGTGGTAGTTCGCACCCGTAAAGGCGTACGTCGTCCAGACGGTTCTGTCATTCGCTTCGACCGTAATGCTTGCGTATTGCTAAACAACAATACCGAGCAACCAATCGGTACACGTATCTTTGGTCCAGTGACTCGTGAGCTTCGTAACGCGAAATTCATGAAGATTGTGTCACTAGCACCTGAAGTTCTGTAAGGAGCGGCAAAAAATGGCAGCTAAAATCCGTCGTAATGACGAAGTGATCGTTCTTGCTGGGAAAGACAAAGGCAAGAAAGGTAAAGTAACTAAGGTTCTAACAACTGGTAAAGTTATCGTTGAAGGTATCAATCTAGTTAAGAAACATCAAAAGCCAGTTCCTGCGCTTGGTATCCAAGGTGGTATCGTAGAGCAAGAAGCAGCGATTGATGCATCTAACATTGCGATCTTTAATGCAGCAACCGGTAAAGCGGACCGTATCGGTTTCCGTTTCGAAGATGGTAAGAAAGTTCGTTTCTTTAAGTCTAACAACGAAATCGTTTCTAACTAATAGAGTAATTTGGAGTTCTACTATGGCGAAACTGCATGATTACTACAAGTCGTCTGTAGTCGCTGAACTGGCCAAACAGTTCGGTTACACAAGCGTCATGCAAGTCCCTAGAATTGAGAAAATCACCCTCAATATGGGCGTTGGTGAAGCAATCAACGATAAGAAACTACTAGAAAACGCAGCTTCTGATATGGCGACCATCTCTGGTCAAAAGCCACTTATCACTAAAGCTCGCAAATCTGTAGCTGGTTTCAAAATCCGTGAAGGCTACCCAATTGGTTGTAAAGTAACCTTGCGTGGCGAGCGCATGTGGGATTTCTTAGAGCGTTTGATTTTTATCGCTCTACCACGTGTACGAGATTTCCGTGGTGTTAGCGCTAAGTCTTTTGACGGACGCGGTAACTACAGCATGGGCGTTCGCGAGCAAATCATCTTTCCGGAAATCGACTACGATAAAGTCGATCGTGTACGCGGTCTTGATATCACTATCACGACGTCTGCTGGTACCGATGAGGAAGGCCGTGCTCTGCTGGCTGCCTTTAACTTCCCATTCCGTAAGTAAGGTGAAGGGTTACTGTTATGGCTAAACAATCAATGAAAGCACGTGAAGTAAAACGTGCCAAGCTAGTAGTTCAGTACGCAGAAAAGCGTGCAACACTTAAAGCTATCATCAGCGATGTAAACGCATCTGAAGAAGATCGTTGGAATGCAGTTCTTAAACTGCAATCACTTCCACGTGATTCGAGTGCATCACGTAAGCGCAACCGTTGCAACCAAACTGGTCGTCCACACGGTTTCCTACGTAAATTCGGTCTGAGCCGTATTAAAGTTCGTGAAGCTTGCATGAAAGGCGAGATTCCTGGACTTCGTAAGGCCAGCTGGTAATTGCCACTTAATCATTTGGAGTAAAGTTTATGAGCATGCAAGATCCGATTTCGGATATGCTGACCCGTATTCGTAACGGTCAGGCAGCAAACAAAGTTGCTGTTAAAATGCCTTCTTCAAAGCTTAAAGTTGCAATTGCTGCACTACTTAAAGCTGAAGGTTATATCGCAGACTTCGCTGTTGAAGGCGAAGCAAAACCTGAGCTAGAAGTTACTCTTAAGTACTTCCAAGCTAAACCAGTAATCGAGCAAATCAAGCGCGTGTCTCGTCCAGGTCTTCGTGTTTATAAGAAGAAAGACGAACTACCATCAGTGATGGGCGGTCTTGGTGTTGCTGTTGTTTCCACTTCCAAGGGTCTCATGTCAGACCGCGCTGCACGTAAAGCAGGTCTTGGCGGTGAAATCATTTGCTACGTAGCTTAATAAATAGGAGTAGAACATGTCTCGTGTTGCTAAAGCACCTGTCGCTATTCCAGCTGGCGTAGAGGTGAAACTAAACGGCCAAGAGATCACGGTTAAAGGTCCTAAAGGTGAACTATCTCGTGTAGTTCATACTGGCGTCGTGATCGCACAGGAAGAAAACAACCTAACGTTCGGTCCTCGTGAGGGAATCGCAAACGCTTGGGCTCAAGCAGGTACTGCTCGTGCTCTAGTGAACAATATGGTTGTTGGTGTTACTGAAGGCTTTACTAAGAAGCTCGTTCTTAAGGGTGTAGGTTACCGTGCTGCTATGAAAGGCAACGCTGTAGGTCTAACTCTAGGCTTCTCTCACCCAGTTGAGCACGAGTTGCCAGCGGGTGTTAAAGCCGAATGTCCAAGCCAAACTGAAATTGTCCTAACTGGTTGTGATAAGCAAGAAGTTGGTCAAGTTGCGGCTGACATTCGTTCTTACCGCGCGCCTGAGCCTTATAAAGGTAAAGGTATTCGTTACGCAGATGAAAATGTGCGTACTAAAGAAGCTAAGAAGAAGTAAGGTAACACTATGGATAAGAAAGCATCTCGCATCCGTCGTGCTACACGCGCACGTCGTAAGATTGCAGAACTGGGTGCAACTCGCCTAGTAGTACACCGTACTCCTCGTCACGTGTACGCTCAAGTGATTGCAGCTAATGGCTCTGAGGTTATCGCCGCAGCTTCTACTGTAGAAAAAGCGATCCGTGAGCAAGTGAAGAATACTGGTAACATCGATGCAGCAAAAGCAGTAGGTAAAACTGTTGCTGAGCGTGCGCTTGAAAAAGGCGTATCGTCAGTTGCGTTTGATCGTTCTGGTTTCCAATACCACGGTCGAGTAGCCGCGCTAGCAGAATCTGCTCGCGAAGCTGGTCTGAAATTCTAAGGTAGGGTTGGAAGATGGCTAAAGAACAACAAGTTCAAGCGAATGATTTGCAAGAAAAATTAATCGCAGTTAACCGTGTTTCTAAAACGGTTAAAGGTGGTCGAATCATGAGCTTCACTGCACTAACAGTTGTTGGTGACGGTAATGGTCGTGTAGGTTTCGGTTACGGCAAAGCACGTGAAGTACCTGCAGCGATTCAAAAAGCAATGGAAAAAGCGCGTCGTAACATGTTTACTATCGCACTTAACGAAGGCACTCTTCACCATCCAGTGAAAGGTCGCCACTCGGGCTCTAAAGTTTACATGCAGCCAGCTGCAGAAGGTACAGGTGTTATCGCCGGTGGTGCGATGCGTGCTGTACTTGAAGTTGCCGGCGTACATAACGTTCTATCTAAAGCATACGGTTCTACGAACCCTATCAACATCGTTCGTGCTACGATCGATGCTCTAGTAGATGTTAAGTCACCAGAAATGGTTGCAGCTAAACGTGGTCTAACTGTTGAAGCGATTTCGGAGTAAGAACACATGGCAACGATTAAAGTAACTCAAACTAAAAGCTCAATTGGTCGCCTACCAAAGCATAAAGCTACTTTGCGCGGTTTAGGTCTTCGTAAAATCAACCATACAGTAGAACTTGAAGATACACCGTGTGTACGCGGTATGATCAACAAGGTTTACTACATGGTTAAAGTTGAGGAGTAATCAGAATGCATTTGAATACTCTATCGCCGGCTGCGGGTTCTAAGCCTTCTAAGAAGCGTTTAGGTCGTGGTATCGGTTCTGGCCTTGGTAAAACTGGTGGCCGTGGTCACAAAGGTCAAAAGTCACGTTCTGGCGGCGGTGTTCGTCCAGGTTTTGAAGGCGGTCAGATGCCTCTGAAACAACGTCTACCTAAATTCGGTTTCACTTCTCGTAAGAGCCTTGTGACTGCTGAAATTCGTCTAGCTGAGCTAGCGAAAGTAACGGGTGATGTTATTGATCTAAACAGCTTGAAAGCAGCAAACCTTGTAACGAAGAATATTGAATTCGTTAAAGTTGTTCTTTCTGGCGAGATCAATAAAGCAGTGACTGTTAAAGGTCTACGCGTGACTAAAGGCGCTAAAGCTGCAATCGAAGCTGCAGGCGGTAAAATCGAGGAATAATCTCGAGGATTGAGGTACAGATGGCTAAGAAACCAGGACAAGATTTTCGTAGTGCTCAGAGCGGCTTAGGTGAGTTAAAGTCGCGCTTATTATTCGTAATTGGTGCACTTTTAGTATTCCGAGCGGGCTCTTTTGTGCCGATTCCTGGTATTGACGCTGCTGTACTTGCCGATTTGTTCGAACAGCAAAAAGGTACCATCATAGAAATGTTTAACATGTTCTCTGGTGGTGCTCTTGAGCGTGCATCTATATTAGCACTGGGCATCATGCCGTATATTTCGGCGTCAATTGTTGTCCAGTTGCTAACTGTAGTTCATCCAGCGTTAGCCGAGCTCAAAAAAGAGGGTGAAGCAGGCCGTCGTAAGATAAGCCAATATACACGCTACGGCACGCTTGTACTTGCAACATTCCAAGCGATAGGTATTGCAACAGGCCTACCAAACATGGTCAACAATCTGGTTGTTATTGACCAAACCATGTTTACCCTGATTGCGACCGTGAGTTTAGTAACCGGTACCATGTTCTTGATGTGGTTAGGTGAACAGATTACAGAGCGAGGGATTGGGAATGGTATCTCCATTCTTATATTTGCAGGTATTGTTGCTGGATTGCCATCGGCAATAGGACATACTATCGAGCAAGCGCGTCAAGGTGAACTGCATGTGCTTCTTCTGTTGTTGATTGCGGTATTAGCTTTTGCTGTTATCTACTTTGTTGTTTTCATGGAGCGTGGTCAACGTCGTATCGTTGTTAACTACGCAAAACGTCAACAAGGTCGTAAAGTTTTTGCAGCGCAAAGTACTCACTTGCCATTAAAAATCAATATGGCTGGTGTTATACCTGCAATTTTTGCATCAAGCATTATTTTGTTCCCAGGAACACTCGCTCAGTGGTTTGGTCAAAATGGTGAGAGCCAATGGTTCGGTTGGTTAACCGACGTATCATTAGCGCTTAGCCCTGGTCAACCATTGTATGTGATGCTTTATGCCGCAGCGATTATTTTCTTCTGTTTCTTTTATACGGCGTTGGTTTTCAACCCACGTGAAACAGCTGATAACCTGAAGAAGTCAGGTGCATTCGTACCCGGTATCCGCCCAGGCGAACAGACAGCAAGATACATTGATAAAGTAATGACTCGTTTAACCCTAGCCGGTGCGTTATACATTACCTTTATCTGTCTGATCCCTGAGTTCATGATGGTCGCGTGGAACGTACGTTTCTACTTCGGCGGTACATCATTACTGATTGTAGTAGTGGTTATTATGGACTTTATGGCACAGGTACAGACTCATTTGATGTCAAATCAATATGACTCTGTGTTGAAAAAGGCAAATTTAAAAGGCTATGGCCGCTAATACGGTCGCCATTTAAGTTAGATTTACGGAGTTTAGCAATGAAAGTTCGTGCTTCCGTTAAAAAAATCTGCCGTAACTGTAAAGTTATCAAGCGTAACGGTGTCGTTCGCGTGATTTGCAGTGAGCCAAAGCACAAGCAGCGCCAAGGCTAATAAGCAGAAATTTTTACTTGAAAATTAAAGGGTGGTCGAGTATATTTCTCGGCCTACCTTTTGCGTGCAAAAGAAGTAGTATCCCGCAGCGTATCCTCGACGGGCTTTGCTGCGGATAATTCTTTTATAGAAAGTACTAGGAGTGAATAGTGGCCCGTATAGCAGGCATTAACATTCCTGATCAAAAGCATGCTGTGATCGCATTAACTGCAATCTACGGCATCGGTAAAACCCGTTCAAAAGCTATCCTAGCTGACGTGGGTATTGCTGAAAGTGTTAAGATCAGTGAACTAACTGAAGAGCAGATCGATCAACTGCGTGATGGTGTAGCTAAATACACTGTAGAGGGTGATCTTCGTCGTGAAGTTTCCATGAACATCAAGCGTCTTATGGACCTTGGTTGTTACCGTGGTCTTCGTCATCGTCGCAGTCTACCACTACGTGGACAGCGTACTAAAACCAACGCTCGCACCCGCAAGGGTCCGCGTAAGCCGATCAAGAAATAATCGGGAAGGGTAGAGTACAATGGCTAAACAACCAACTCGCGCACGTAAGCGTGTACGCAAGCAAGTTGCTGATGGCGTAGCGCATATCCACGCATCTTTCAACAACACAATCGTAACCATCACTGACCGTCAAGGTAACGCATTAGCTTGGGCTACTGCTGGTGGTTCAGGTTTCCGCGGTTCTCGTAAATCAACACCGTTTGCTGCACAGGTTGCTGCTGAACGTTGTGCTGAAATGGCTAAAGAATATGGCCTAAAGAACCTAGAGGTTATGGTTAAGGGTCCAGGTCCAGGTCGTGAATCTACAGTTCGCGCACTGAATGCTGCTGGTTTCCGTATCACAAACATCGTTGATGCGACACCAATCCCTCATAACGGTTGTCGTCCACCTAAGAAACGTCGCGTTTAACGTTTCTGGGAACATTGGAGAAAGATCATGGCAAGATATTTGGGTCCTAAGCTGAAGCTTAGCCGCCGCGAAGGTACTGACTTGTTCCTTAAGTCAGGCGTTCGTGCGATTGATACCAAGTGTAAAATTGATAACGCACCAGGTGTACACGGCGCTCGTCGCGGTCGTCTATCTGAGTATGGCGTTCAGCTTCGTGAGAAGCAAAAAGTTCGTCGTATCTATGGCGTTCTAGAAAAACAATTCCGTAACTACTACAAAGAAGCTGCTCGCCTAAAAGGCAACACAGGTGAAAACTTACTTCAGCTTCTTGAAGGCCGTTTGGACAACGTAGTTTACCGTATGGGTTTTGGTGCGACTCGCGCTGAAGCTCGTCAGCTAGTTAGCCATAAAGCTATCCTAGTAAACGGTAGCGTTGTAAACGTACCTTCTTTCAATGTTGCGGCTAACGACGTTGTTGCAATCCGTGAGAAAGCGAAAAAGCAATCTCGCATTAAAGCAGCTCTAGAAGTTGCAGAACAACGCGAAAAACCAACTTGGATTGAAGTAGATGCAAGCCAGATGGAAGGTACATTCAAGCGTAAGCCTGAACGTTCAGACCTATCTGCTGACATCAACGAACAATTGATCGTCGAGCTTTACTCTAAGTAAGGTTTAAACTAAAGAGAGGACACAATGCAGGGTTCTGTAACAGAATTTCTTAAGCCACGTCTTGTTGATATCGAACAGGTCAGCACGACACACGCAAAAGTAACTCTTGAGCCATTAGAGCGTGGTTTCGGCCATACTCTTGGTAATGCACTTCGCCGAATTCTTTTATCATCTATGCCGGGTTGTGCCGTAACAGAGGTAGAAATTGAAGGCGTACTTCATGAGTACAGTACCAAAGAAGGTGTACAAGAAGATATCCTTGAGATTCTTCTTAACCTGAAAGGACTGGCTGTTCGCTTAGGCGAAAATAAAGATGAAGTGTTCATTACATTAAATAAATCAGGCTCGGGCCCTGTGGTTGCAGGTGACATCACCCATGATGGTGATGTAGAGATCGTAAACCCTGAACACGTTATTTGTCATCTCACTGATGACAACGCTGAGATCGCTATGCGTATCAAAGTAGAACGTGGACGTGGTTATGTTCCTGCTTCTGCTCGTATTCATACTGAAGAAGATGAACGTCCAATCGGTCGTTTGCTTGTCGACGCAACATTCAGCCCAGTAGACAAAATTGCCTACTCTGTTGATGCTGCTCGTGTTGAGCAACGTACAGACTTAGACAAACTCGTCATCGATATGGAAACGAACGGTACTCTAGAACCTGAGGAAGCTATCCGCCGTGCAGCAACGATTCTTGCTGAACAGTTGGATGCGTTCGTAGATCTTCGTGATGTACGCGTTCCTGAGGAGAAGGAAGAGAAGCCAGAATTCGATCCGATCCTACTGCGTCCTGTAGACGATCTTGAACTAACAGTTCGCTCTGCTAACTGTTTGAAAGCAGAAGCGATTCACTACATCGGTGATCTAGTACAGCGCACTGAGGTTGAGCTACTGAAAACGCCTAACCTTGGTAAGAAATCTCTTACTGAGATTAAAGACGTGCTTGCATCACGTGGTCTTTCTCTGGGCATGCGCCTAGAAAACTGGCCGCCAGCGTCAATCGCTGAAGATTAATCGATATTAGTTAGAAGGATTTGGTCATGCGCCATCGTAAGAGTGGTCGTCAACTCAACCGCAACAGCAGTCATCGCAAAGCGATGTTCAGCAACATGGCTAGCTCTTTAGTACGTCATGAAGTTATCAAGACTACTTTGCCAAAAGCGAAAGAGCTGCGTCGCGTCGTTGAGCCTTTGATTACACTAGCTAAGACTGACAGTGTTGCTAACCGTCGTCTTGCATTTGCACGTACTCGTGATAACGAAGTTGTTGCAAAACTATTTAACGAATTAGGTCCACGTTTTGCTGCACGTCAAGGTGGCTACACTCGTATTCTTAAGTGTGGTTTCCGTGCTGGCGATAAAGCTCCAATGGCTTACATTGAGCTTGTTGACCGCCCAGAAGTAGCTGTTGAAGCTGCTGCTGAGTAATCAGTTCGCGAATAAAAGGCCGAGCATTAGCTCGGCTTTTTTATTACCCTATCGGGGTATCTTATCTATAGCTCACGTCACACATAATCTTGTCTTCCGATCCTCTGCTTGGATTTTCTTTGTCCTTTAATATTGGACCGTTCTCTTATTGTTATTTCCAGAGACCTTGCAACGCACCAACTAAACTGCTTCCAGCCCCCTGACTTGTTAAATACTGAATAATAATTGGTGTAAATTGTCCGATCATATTGGCATCCAAACCTAATTGGTTAAAGACATAAGTAACGTCGCTGAGATTAGCCATCCTTGCTGGCGATAAACCGGTTGTCGATAAGCCTAATTGAGTGAGTTGCTCAAGGTTAGGGATTAATCCGTTAAGTTCAGTTTGATGTTGATCCGCTAATTGATTCTCGGCGAGGGCTAATAATGCTGCTATTCCACCACCAGCCTGTTGGTCTGAGATTGGAAGTTGACTTTTTACTTGGTTAATCAGTGTGGTATGTTGCTTGGTTTCCAATAAGCCACTACCAACTAATGTGGCTAGGTCTTGATTTGATTGTCCACCAATTTTGATAAAAGCCATGCTAGGTGTACTACTGAGTAGCGTTGAGATCAGTAGTGTACGGAATAAGGTTTTGTTCATGGGGGGATAGGCTCCTAAAATGCTATTGATCACTTTTTGTCGTAAATAGAGGTTATGTGTCTGAACAGTGTAGCAAACCTATGATGACTGATTCATCTCTGGCGACTAATCTCAGAAAATTCGTATAAAAAAAGCGGTGCATTGCACCGCTTAACAATAGAATAGCGTATTAATGATGATTAAAGAATATCGAGCAATTCTACTTCAAACACGAGTGCGGCAAAGGGTGGAATTGCTGCGCCAGCGCCACGTTCACCGTATGCGAGATCATGTGGAATATACAGTTTCCACTTTGAGCCTACAGGCATCAATTGTAGGGCTTCGACCCAGCCTTTAATCACGCCAGTCACAGGGAACTCTGCAGGTTGACCACGAGAAACTGAACTATCAAAAACGGTACCATCCGTCAGCTCACCATGATAATGGACACGGACAGATTTATCAGACGTCGGAATTTCACCAGAACCTTGAGTGATCACTTCATACTGTAAGCCTGAGTCAAGCACGGTAACTTCTGAGCGTAGAGCATTATCTTTAAGGAACGTTTCACCTTCTGCAGCAGCGACTTTAGCGGCCGCTTGCATTGCTTCTTCAGCACGCATATGCATCGCTTGTAAGGCTTGGTTAATTTCGTCGATTTCAATTGCCGGCATATCACCGACAAGCGCTGTCGCGATACCAGCAGCAATGGCATCCACATTTAGCCCTTCAAGGCCGCTGCCCGCTAGTTGTTGGCCCATTTGTAGACCAATGCCGTAGCTGGCTTTTTGTTCTACGGTTTCAAATTTTACGTCAGACATACACGTCACTCTTTGTCACAAAAAGAAAGCCCACAGAATACCAGCTTCAGCGCTATGATGAAATGCTTGACGAAGATTCATGTTATAAAGGTGCCAAGGTGTGATTCAGATCGAGACTTCAAGCTTTAATCTTCAAGATTGTGTCAACCTTTGGTTGAAGCAGGGTCATGCTCTATACTCTTAGCGCATGAGTTTTTATACTGTACCAAGTCAATGAAGGGCGGATAAAAATGAATCGTCGACACAGACAAAAGCAACAGCCCCATTCTCTGGGGAAAATTAAACAACAATGGTTGCATCAGTGGGCGGCTATTGATTGGCGATCTTATGCTAAGCGGCTGGCTCAGTATCCTATCTGGTTACGTCTTAAGCTTCTTTGGGGGCAACTGTCTGTTTATCATCAACGCGGCTTAATGGTTTTGATTCCGGTTGTGATCTTGTTGTTATTTTTCCCTTCCTCACCGAAACAGGATGCTCCAACTCGTACTCCCGCACCAGCCAGTACTCGAGTCTCGATTGCTCTTAATACCCAAGGTTTAAGTGAACAAAGCGTCGAGCAACCTACAGCGGTGACTATCTCTGCTACCCCTCAGGAAAAGGTATGGCAAGAATATATTATTAAGCAAGGGGATACTTTGTCACAGGTGTTTAGAAGCAACAACTTGCCCTTAGCTGATCTTAATGCGTTAGTGAGAATTGAAGGTAGTGATAAGCCCTTGAGTCAAATACAGCAAGGGCAACGGCTCCGTTTTAAGTTAGCCGCAGATGGGCAACTGGATATTTTACAGTTAGAACGTAATAATCAGTCAGTGATGTTTTTCCGATTATCGGATGGCGGTTTTGGGCGCAGTCAATAATCGAGAGTGATAAACACGCTACTTAACCAGCTTCATATCGATGTGAGGAATACCATCTTCTAAGTAGACAGCAGAGGTTGGTTGGAAACCATAGCTCTGATAAAAATTCTCTAGATAATGCTGTGCACCGATTTCTATGTCCTTATCTGGCCATTGATGTTGGCACTCGACCAATGCTTGATCTAGCAATTGACGTCCAAGGCCGTTTCCCCTTGCTTGTTGTTGGGTGGCGACTCTGCCAATACTTGCAGAAGGGTAGCTGATTCCCGGAGCGAGTAGTCTTGCATAAGCAATCAAGGATTGATCTTGATAGCCTAACAAATGCCATACGTCAGACTGAATATCTTTATCATCGAGTTCCGGATAAGCGCAGGCTTGTTCGACGACAAACACATCCACTCGCAGTTTGAGTAATTCATACAATTGTTGAGTGGTTAAACCCGTAAAGGGAAGGCATTGCCAAGTGATCATCGTGAGCTTCCTTTGAAAATGAAAACTTGACTCTAGCAAGCTTAACAACAGGATTCATTAACAAAGGTTAATATTGATGAAGAATTTCACCGCTATCCCCTTTCTACTTGAAGCTGCGGGGTGTTGGCTACGTTCGTTCACCCCAATCATAGAGTCTTTCTATGTTCATGGAGATGAACTCACTTGCCGCCCATCTGCAACTCCACGTTGTTTGGGTATAGATCATTAAAGATTCACTAGCCACACGAGGTTAAATAACGATAATAGACGTTTAATTTCGTCTAACCAAAGGACGCCCCTTGAGTAATTGTGCATTTTCGACCGTACCACTAAAACCTGAACTACTTTCTAACCTTGAGACGTTGGGATACACCCAAATGACTCCCATTCAGGCATTAAGTTTACCGACCATTTTAGCGGGCAGGGACGTTATCGGCCAAGGAAAGACAGGCTCAGGGAAAACGGCCGCTTTTGGATTAGGCGTTTTATCCAATCTTGATGTCAAACGCTTTCGCGTGCAAGCGCTAGTGCTCTGTCCTACTCGTGAGTTAGCCGATCAAGTGGCGACTGAAATCCGTACGTTAGGTCGCGCTATCCATAATATTAAAATTCTCACCTTGTGCGGTGGTATGCCGATGGGGCCGCAAATCGGTTCATTAGAGCATGGCGCGCATATTCTGGTTGGCACACCAGGACGTATTTTGGATCATCTTGAAAAAGGACGGATTGATCTTTCCGAGCTGAACACTTTAGTACTCGATGAAGCAGATCGAATGTTGGAGATGGGCTTTCAAGATGCATTAGATGCGATTATTGCTCAAGCGCCAACAGTCAGACAAACCTTACTATTCAGTGCCACTTTTCCTGCACAAATCAAGCAGGTGGCTGAGCGGATCATGCGTAATCCGGAAATGGTTAAAGTTGAATCTACCCATAGCTCAACCACAATTAAACAATACTTTTATAAACTTGAAGGTGCGGAGGCGCGAGATAAAGCGTTAGCCCAGTTGTTATTGCATCATCAACCAGAATCAGCGGTGGTATTTTGTAATACCAAAAAGGAAGTCACTCATGTTGCCGAGCAGTTAAAGCATAAAGGGTTCAGTGTGATTGAGCTACACGGTGATTTAGAGCAGCGCGATCGTGACCAAGCCTTGGTGCAGTTTGCCAATAAAAGTATCTCGATTTTGGTCGCTACCGATGTGGCCGCTCGTGGACTGGATGTCGATAACTTAGATGCCGTGTTTAACTTTGAGTTGTCCCGCGATCCTGAAGTGCATGTGCATCGTATTGGTCGTACGGGGCGCGCTGGTAGTCAAGGATTAGCGATCAGTTTCTTTAGCGACAATGAGATGCATCGCGTGGCGATGATTGATGAATACATGGATATGCCGATTGAGCCAGCTCAATTGCCAGACATGAGTGGACAGAATGCCGCGCCTTATCAAGCGAATATGGTGACGATCCAGATCGATGGTGGTAAAAAACAAAAAGTTCGTCCAGGTGATATTTTAGGCGCTTTAACCAGTGATGATGGGATCGATGGCCAGTTCGTCGGTAAGATTAATGTTTTGCCGATGCGCGCTTATGTTGCCGTGCATAAGTCGGTGGCTAAACGAGCGTTGCAGAAAATGGAAACCGGGAAAATGAAAGGCCGCCAATTTCGCGCTCGTTTATTGAAATAAAGCCGCCCTGCGGTGTTGCGACAAGGCCAGCGTTTAATCGCTGGCTTTTGCGTTTATGCGGGCTTTAATTCGACTTAAGCTGATGGGAGTGATCCCTAAGTAGGCGGCAATCTGACCATTGGTCAACTGTTTTTTAAGGGCTGAAAAATGGTCATTAAAAAGTTGATAACGTTCTTCGGGGCTATAAAGCAGCATAAAGCGTTCTTTATTTTCTTTATGCATCAACTGAGTTTCCAGTAGTTTGAGGTAGAGAGAGTGACGAGTTGCGCGCCAAGAATGTAAGATGTGGATCGGCAATTCAATTAAACGCACCGGGGTTAACGTTTCTAATAAATAGGGAGAAGCTTGATGCTTGATGAGACTTTCAAAACCAATTACCCAGTCTTGAGCCCAATAAAATTCTTTACTGAACGACTTACCTTGCTCGGTTAGATAGCAAGCATGACACACGCCCTCTAACACGAAATAGATCTGTTGGGGGATGTCGCCTTGGTGAATTAAAATATGTCGCGTCGGTAGTTCAAGTGGTTGGCTGCATGAAATTAATTGATTGATCTCATGTGGTTCAAATCCATCACTTGAGAGTTGTTGTTCAAACTCAACATACATATCAGGCTGTCCAATTGAAATAAGAAATTGATATCGCCATATTACCTGAAATTGTAGCGGTATTGGTTAGCTTCGTTCGCTCAATGACATCGTTATTGATACTGATAGAGATAGCTTTATTTAGCGTCGACTGGCAATGTCATGTTGTGTGGTGAGACGAGACGAACTTGAAGGTCAGTTAACATCATCAAAACCCATGAACCTCATTATTCGGTTCATGGGTAAGCGATAAAAAACTTATTGGGTGAGATCAATCCGGTAAATAGCAAAGCCGAGTGGATCGCGAGCGACTTTTTGCATGGGGTACTGGCCTTTGGCCTCAATAAATTGTGCCGCCTTGTCGCTAGGCGAGGTTTCAAAACGCACATCTAAGCGAGCATTGGTTTTGATAGGCGCAAATGACCAATTGTTATCAGCACTAGGGGTAACGTGGCCTTTTTCTGCGCTGATGCGCGAAATATAGCTTGCTACCACGGTGCGGTTTTCATCCGGTGAATCAAAGGCAACAAACTCACTGCCCGTACCAGCAAATTTATTACTGTAGGCGCGATAGTTATTGGTAGCAACCAAAAAGGTTTGCTTAAGATCCAGCGGTTGACCTTGATAAGTTAAACCGACAATACGCTCAGCCTCTTTATTGATTAGCTTACAATCACCGTCGTATTTTGCCGGTTGAGTGATATCAATTTGATAATTGACCCCATCGATGACATCAAAATTATAAGTACGGAAACCCTGCCAATTAATCAGACTTTGTGGCTCTGCACTGTGTGGGTCAATCTGATTAAATTGACCAGCACTGCACTCTAACCACTCTTTGACCTCTTTACCGGTCATTTTCAGCGCCACCAGTGTGTTAGGGTAGAGATAAAGATCCGCCGCGTTACGGAAGGTCAGTTGTCCAGCTTCGACTTCAGTGAAGCCATTAGGATCATCTTTGCGACCCCCGACTTTAAAAGGGGCAGCTGCTGATAAAACGGGTAATCCAGCCAGATTAGCATCGCCTTGAATAAAGCGCTCGATATAATCTTTTTGGGCTAAGTTGACGATTTGTATGGTTGGG
Organism: Vibrio sp. A8-1; assembly: GCF_013048685.1. NCBI lineage: Bacteria > Pseudomonadati > Pseudomonadota > Gammaproteobacteria > Vibrionales > Vibrionaceae > Vibrio > Vibrio sp. A8-1. The sequence goes on along the minus strand of NZ_VHTC01000001.1, from coordinate 64,956 downwards.
TCATCTTGCACTAGAGCTAAAAAGCTGTACATCACATCATCGGCTTTACCGATGGGTTGATTGACAAACTCTCGTGTTGCTTGATGGTCATTAGCTAAGGCTTTGACGATATTCTTATCTGCCGACACCAGTGCTTGTTGCGTTTTACGATCGAAAATTGGCCGTGCTTCTGCACGTCCATTGACCACTTGCCATTGGCCATGTTCATTTTTTAAGGTTAAATCCATCACGCCGACATGGCTACCCCAACGACCGGGCATCACAGCAGGAATGCCATTGATAGTACCTTGATTAATATCAGCACCTGGTAAGTTGGCATAGTCTGCACTTGGGAATACCGCGTGTGAGTGTCCAAAGGCGATTGCATCAATACCTTTGACTTGGGTGAGATAATAAACCGAGTTTTCCGCCCCAGCTTGATAAGGATCGGTCGAGATCCCTGAATGAGGAATCGCGATGATCACCTCGGCGCCTTGCTGTTTCATTTGTGGAATGAGCGTTTCTGCGGTTTGCTTAATGTCTTTAGCAAACACTTTGCCTTCAAGATTTTTCTTATCCCAGACCATGATCTGCGGAGGGACAAAGCCAATGTAACCCACCTTCACGGTTTGAGATTGACCACTTTGATCAGTAAAAGTATGGGTTTTAATCAAATAGGGTTGGAAATAGTGCTTGCCAGTGTGTTGATCAAACACATTGGCATTAATGTAAGGAAAGTCCGCTCCCTTGATCGCCTGCTGGAGAAAATCTAAACCGTAATTAAACTCGTGGTTACCAATATTGCCCACATCGTAGCCGAGTTGATTCATTGCTTTATAAGCCGGGTGAATCTCGCCTGGAGTGATGCCTTTTGCCGCCATATAGTCACCCATAGGGCTACCTTGCAGTAAATCACCGTTATCGACCAGTACCGAGTTGGTCACTTCTTGCTGAGCTTGCTTGACTAAGCTTGCCGCACGAGCCAACCCTAATTGTTTGGATGGCATATCTTTGTAGTAATCATAATCCATTAAATTGGTATGAATATCAGTAGTTTCAATAATCCTGAGTTGGAGTGTTTCCGCCATTGCTGGTCCTGCCATGCTTAAAAGACCCGTTAACACGGCGATGGATAAAGAGTGATGTACTGATGGCATAGGTAATTTCCTGTTGATTATCTGGGGTACGGTTTGAGTTACCTCATTGGCAATGGCTGCAAATGTAACAAATTGTGATGCAATGTGTCGGACTGAACATCACAAAGTGTGAGTTATTCCGGGTCTTTTACCGCTTAAAAGTCAGGTGAGTGACTGCTTATCAGCTTTTAGTATAAAAAATGAAATTTTAGAATTTCGAGTAATAACATCCACCGCTCATAATGACGTCATCAATTTGAGTTAAGGATGACAACGATGGCGGGTTTTCAACACGTTACGACCACAAAGGTCAAACAGGCAACGCTGGTGGCATTGGATGGAGGGGCAACATCGAGCCCTTATACTCGCCTGTCTCGTAGTCAATTGCGCGCCGGCGAAGTGGCGTTGATTGGTGCCGGTCCTGGCGATCCTGAACTGCTGACGGTCAAAGCGCTCAATTATCTACAACAAGCGGATGTTGTGCTCTATGACTATTTGGTCTCAGAGGACATTATGGCGCTGATCCCCAGCACAACCATTTTAGTTTGTGTGGGGAAACGGGCTGGTCATCATAGTGTTCCACAAGAAAAAACCAATCAACTGCTGGTCGATTTTGCCCAATTGGGTCATCGCGTGGTGAGGATCAAAGGCGGTGATCCTTTTATGTTTGGTCGTGGTGGTGAAGAGTTGGAAGTGTTGGCGGATGCTGGCATCGCATTTCAAGTGATCCCTGGTATTACTGCAGCAGCAGGAGCGACCGCGTACGCTGGTATTCCATTAACCCACCGTGATTATGCACAATCGGCTTTATTTATTACCGGACACTTAAAAAATGACACCATTGATGAGATGGAGTGGCCGACCTTAGCGCGCGGTCATCAAACCTTAGTCATCTATATGGGATTGATGAATGCCACGATGATCACGCAACAACTCCTCCTACATGGACGTCAAGCCTCGACGCCGATTGCGATCATCGAGCGCGGTACTCAACAAGCCCAAAAAGTCTTTCGAGGCGTTTTGCAAGATTTACCCCAATTAGCGACTCAAGCGCAATCACCGGCCTTAATTGTGATTGGTGAGGTGGTCGCGTTAGCCGATAAATTGGCTTGGTTTGGAGAGCAAACTGAGCGTCCCACTCACTACCACTATGCCTAATTGATTATTTTACTCTTGCCATTTTCTTGTTCGAGACAATGACGAGGCAGCGAAAAGGAAACCGACAGAATGGATCCACAACGTTTAACCCATTTACAGCAGCTTGAGGCGGAGAGTATTCATATTCTTCGCGAGGTGGCAGCAGAATTTGCGAACCCAGTGATGATGTACTCGATAGGTAAAGACTCCTCCGTGATGTTGCATCTGGCTCGCAAAGCATTTTATCCGGGAAAAATTCCTTTTCCTTTACTGCATGTGGATACGGATTGGAAATTTCGCGAGATGATCGAGTTTCGTGATGCGGCAGCTGAAAAGTATGGCTTTGAGCTTTTGGTACATAAAAACCCAGAAGGATTGGCGATGGGGATTAATCCTTTTGTGCATGGCTCCTCGAAACACACCGACATCATGAAAACTCAGGGGCTTAAACAAGCGCTGAACCATTATGGGTTTGATGCCGCTTTTGGTGGTGCTCGTCGTGATGAAGAAAAATCCCGAGCTAAAGAGCGAGTGTATTCGTTTCGAGATCAAAACCACACTTGGGATCCGAAAAACCAACGTCCAGAGCTATGGAAAACCTATAACGGGCAAATTAATAAAGGGGAAAGTATTCGCGTATTCCCTTTATCGAACTGGACGGAATTGGATATTTGGCAATACATCTATCTAGAAAACATCGATATTGTGCCGCTGTATCTTGCTGATGTCCGCCCGGTAGTTGAACGAAATGGCATGTTAATTATGGTCGATGATCAGCGGATGCCATTGCAACCGGGTGAAGAGGTTCAATACAAGCGAGTTCGGTTCAGAACCCTCGGCTGCTATCCCCTAACCGGAGCCGTAGAATCTGAAGCCGATACGTTGACCGGGATTATTGAAGAGATGTTGGTGGCAACGTCCAGTGAGCGACAGGGGCGGGCGATCGATCACGATCAGTCTGGATCGATGGAACTGAAAAAACGCCAGGGTTACTTCTAAGGATTTGAGGAAAGAAAATGAACAGTGCAGTGCATGCTCAACTTGCTGAGCTGGGTATTGAAGGATACCTCAGCCAACATCAACATAAATCATTATTACGCTTTCTAACCTGCGGCTCGGTTGATGATGGAAAAAGTACGTTAATTGGTCGTCTGTTGCATGATTCTAAGCAGATCTATGAAGATCAGCTCGCCGCGGTTCATTCGGACAGTCAGCGCGTGGGAACCACCGGAGAGCGGCCCGATCTTGCGCTATTGGTCGATGGCTTACAAGCCGAGCGTGAGCAAGGAATCACTATCGACGTCGCTTATCGCTATTTTTCCACTCAAAAACGCAAATTTATCATTGCCGATACCCCAGGGCATGAACAGTATACGCGTAATATGGCTACCGGGGCGTCGACCTGCGACTTAGCGATTATCTTGATTGATGCTCGTAAAGGGGTATTAGATCAAACCCGCCGACATTCGTTTATTGCCCATTTATTGGGGATCAAACACTTTATCGTCGCGATCAATAAGATGGATTTAGTGGATTATTCCCAAGCGCGATTTGAAGAAATTGCTCAGCAATACGCTGATTTTTCAAAGCATCTTGCCCAAGATATTGCTATTCAGTTGATTCCTATCTCTGCGCTAGAAGGTGACAATGTCGTCGAGAAAAGCCAATTTATGTCTTGGTATCAAGGTGAATCACTGCTCGAGCGACTAGAAAACGTGCAGATTAAGCCACCGAGTCTCAACGCAGATTTTCGTTTTCCCGTTCAGTATGTCAATCGTCCCCATTTAGATTTTCGTGGTTTTGCTGGTACGGTTGCCGCGGGCACAATTCATGTTGGTGATAAGGTCAAAGTGTTACCGTCTGGAAAAACCTCTGCGATTACGCGGATTGTTACTTTTGACGGAGACTTAAGCCATGCCAATGCTGGACAAGCGGTCACCTTGACGTTACAAGATGAGATCGATATCAGTCGTGGTGATCTGTTAGTGTTGGCCGATGCTGATGTTTCGCTAACCTCGCAACTCGTCGCGGATGTGGTATGGATGACAGAGCAGCCACTACAACTTGATCGTGAATACGACATTAAAATCGCAGGTAAGAAAACTCTGGGTCGAGTGACCAACATTGAGCATCAATACGATATTAATCAGCTAAGCACCTTCAATACTGAACAGCTACCACTGAATGGTATTGCCCGTTGTCAATGGCGCTTTACCCATCAACTGGCGGTGGATAACTATCAAGATTGTGCGGATACTGGCGGTTTTATTATTATTGATCGTTTGACTAACGTCACGGTCGGAGCGGGTTTGATTCGCGAGTCGCTGCAAGCCGTAGATTTACCAACTGCAACGGGATTGTCGGCTTTTGAGTTAGAATTTAATGCGTTGGTCCGAAAACATTTCCCTCATTGGGATGCGAAAGATCTCAGCCAGTTCAAGGGGCAATAATGCACACTATCGATAATGTCACTGAACCGACGATCGTTTGGCATGAGCATCATGTTGATAAAGCCCATCGAGCACGATTGAAACAACAGCGCCCAGCGGTATTGTGGTTCACTGGGCTATCTGGAGCTGGAAAGTCAACCATTGCGGGAGCTCTAGAACAACGCCTTGCTGAGCTTGGTTACCATACCTATTTATTGGATGGCGATAATGTGCGTCACGGATTGTGCGCAGATTTAGGTTTTTCAGAGCAAGATCGCCGGGAGAACATTCGCCGCATCGGTGAGCTTGCCAAGTTAATGGCCGATGCAGGATTGATTGTGTTAACGGCTTTTATCTCACCGCATCGTGCTGAAAGGCAACGAGTTCGAGCATTAATGCCTGAAGGTGAATTTTTGGAAGTGTTTGTGAATACTCACTTAGCGGTGTGTGAGCAGCGTGATCCAAAAGGGTTGTATAAGAAAGCACGAGCGGGTGAACTGACTCAGTTTACTGGGATTGATTCGGTGTATGAAGCGCCGCTGGAGGCAGAGATTGATTTGCCCGCTGGTGAAGAGCCGGTCGAGGCATTGGTTGAGCGCTGCATTGTGGCGTTACAGCAACGAGGGATTATTGGTTAAAGCGATACCACTCACCCTTTGATCGTGAAAGCCATTCATCCTGATGAGTGGCTTTTTTTATGTGTGCGATTTATACCGTGTGATGAATGGTACTGCTGGCGTCACTATGGACAATAAATTTTTGTCCTAACAGAGCGATCAGTTGATCATAGTAACCACTATTGGGTTTATTGCCTAATAGTCGGCAGAGTTCATTGCCGGTAGGAGTGAAGCGATAGTACAGCAAGTGCACCCCTTTGGCAGTGACGTTTAATGTGAGCTGTTTACCTTGGTAGCTTAGCGTTAGCGGCGGATCAAATTCAATTGCCCCCGATTCTAATTCTGTGGCATGCAGTAAGCCAAGTTCGATTAATACCAGTAAGCTGGAATAAGGTAATTGGTGACTACCAATATTTAATGTTGAGGTGATATTGCGTTTGCCTAAACTAAAAATACTGTTTTGTACTTTAAGACCAAACAGTAATTTTAAACTCGGATCGCTGCCGAAACTGCAACTCAAACCGGCGGCACGTTGTAAAATTTGCGCTTCTTTGGGAGTCATGTTTTGCAAAATACTCAGTGCTTTCATTGAAGTAAACCCTGGGTTGGTCACTTCACGTTTCAGAACTTGCGCCCACAGACGCTGCATTGATGAGTTATGAATATCTTGCGCCATATCGAAGAAACGGTATAGCCAGTCTTGGTCAGGGTCTCCCGCCGTTTCGTTATGACACGAGAGATGTGCAAGACGTACGATTTGCTCCAGATTTTTTTGTCGCTGCTCTTTTCTCTCTCGCTCACGTTTTAACGCTCTATCTAACGGCGTTTTTTGCGGCTTCTCATCCAGTAATAAGGCATCTAACCCATGTTGCTGAGCAATCGATGAGATACGACTCGCGCTATCTTTTAGATAACTGGATTTTTTCTCTGTATTGGAATGGGTTGTGGTTGGATGCTCAATCACAACCGAGGATTTCAGCTCAGCCATGGGTTACCAAATTTTACCATTGAATCATACTCTAAAATGTACCGTGGATTGGCTAAGGTAACCAGTGAAACTCTTGGTGATAGCGCACAAATTTGCGCTATCATAAATGATAATAACTTGTTAAAATTGTTATCAACAACTGTGGGGGCACACTGACGCAATGAAGTACGATAAAGAAAATCGCTGGTTTAAGCATATATCGACCACTTTACTGTTTTTGATCTATTTGGGGTTATTAAGTTATTTAGCCAAATACATGATGTAACGAGTAAGGTGGTCTTTGAGTTAGCAATTATTTAACAAATGGTTACATGTCATCGTAATCTTCGATCGCGGTTCCTTCAATCAGATAGGCGGTTTCCGCCAGCTCAGCACTAACCACTTCGGTTTTCAATGTTCCTATCACATACACCACATCCCATAACTGTTGAATCGGAGCCCCTTGAGGGTACTTGACGTAAATGATCTGATTCGGTGGCGGTGGGGGGACATGAATACAGGCCCCAAAATAGGGAACCAGTAAAAACTCGGTGATGGAGTTTTCGTCTCCCTCAAGAGGAATGACAAAACCTGGGATTTTTACCTGACTGCCATTGAGCTCACTGCGTACACTGCCCACTTTGATTTGTTGGGCGGGTAGATCGAGGTTGTGATCGATCATTGGCATGCCCATCGCGTTAAATTGGTTGCGCTCATTTTCTGGAATGAGATCAATCCAGTCTAATTGCAGCGGTTCACCATTGGCGTAGACGTTAAAGCTTATCGCCGTAAGTAGTGGCACCAATAAGCTCAGTAACCATTTATACATCTTATTGTTTCTCCTAGAGTCGTATCGTCATACCATCACTGAGTGATTGACGGTAAGCACGCAGTGCAGGAATAAAGCCTATCATGGTGCCAGCCACTTGCACATAGCCCAGCAGTTGCCACTCATAATGAGTCAGGGCCTGGAGTTGCAGTTGAATACCATATTGACTCGCGACGATAGGGGAAGCGACCGCAAGAACAAGATATAAGCCGATTAAACCGGTGACAATGCCTAATAAGGTTAAAACACTCGCTTCGCTGATCAGTAAGGCAAAAATGTGTTTTGGTTGTGCCCCCATCGCACGTAAAATCGACATTTCGCGACGACGTTCTTGCAGGCTAGTCAGTAAGCTACTTAGCATGCCGAGTAACCCGGCAATAACGACAAAAACCGACACCGTCATTAACGCTTGCTCTGCAACGGACATCATTCCCCACAGTTCATGCAGTGCTACACCGGGTAGAATGGCACTTAATGGTTCCGCTCGGTATTGGTTAATTTGTCTTTGTAGCGCAAAGGTCTGAATTTTTGAATGCAAACCGAGTAGCATCGCCGTGATTTGCTGCGGTTCAAATTCACGCTGCTTTAACTCTTCTTTGCTCGGGGTATTGCCTAAATTAGCCCCAGACTCCCAGCCAACATGGATAGCTTCAATGGCTTCAAGAGAGACGTGGACGGTTTTATCTACCGGCGTGCCGGTTGGCGCTAAAATACCGACGACAGTAAAAGGCAGATTATCGTGCCGACTGAAGCCGACATCGCTGATGCCATGAGCGATAATGATCTCACTGCCTAAGTGATAACCGAGTTGTTTGGCGACGTCGGCACCGAGTACAGTCTCAAATAAGCCGGAAAACTCTCTGCCTTGAGAAAAAGTAAGTGGTTGCTTACTTCCATAGCGAAAGTGTTCAAAGTAGTTATGGTTGGTGCCCATGACACGAAAACCACGGTGCGAATCGCCCAGTGAAATCGGGATAGCCCATTTTACGGCGCGATGCTGGCTAAATTCTTGATAGCTTTTCCAATCAATATTATTGGTCGCATTGCCAATCCGAAATACCGAATAAAGCAGAAGATTCACTTGTCCTGAACGCCCTCCGACAATCAGATCGGTACCTGAAATGGTATTAGCAAAACTGCTCTTTGCTTGGGTGCGAATGCGCTCAACGCCCATTAATAAAATGACGGAAATCGCTACGGTAAGAATGGTTAATAAAGCGGTAGTTTTGCGATTCAGTAAGCTTTTCCACGCTAACTTGGTGACTACGCTCATGCAACACCTCGTGCTTGATTAATAGTAGGTAAGTACACACTTCGTTCAAACAGTTTCTCTAAAGTTGGATCGTGGCTAACAAAAACCAGGGTTGTGCCGACACGATTGGCTTCATCTAATAACAGTTCGATAAAGGCACTGCGGTTATCGTAATCGAGTGCGGAAGTGGGCTCATCGGCAATCAGTAGTGGCGGATCGCCAATCAATGCCCTTGCCGCGGCGACGCGTTGTTGTTGACCGATACTTAATTCCGTCACCGGCTTATTAAGCAGTGTGTCACTGAGCTTCAGTTGAGCGAGTAACTGTTTGGCTCGCTCGCGAATATCTCCAGAGACGTTCGCGCGGCGATGAGCTGAAAATTGACAGGGTAGGATGACGTTATCAATCACTGATAAGTAAGGTAATAAGTTAAATTGTTGGAAAATATAACCAATATTGTCAGCGCGAAATTTATCTCGTTGGCGAGATTTGAGTTTAGCTAAGTCATGACCGAGTAAGTGGACATGGCCTTGAGTGGCGGTATTAATTCCGGTCAGTAAGCTTAGTAAGGTCGATTTACCACAACCACTTGGCCCCTTTACAAACAGATGTTGCTTGGCAAGCACGCTCAAAGCATCAATATGGAGGGTCGGTTGAGGATTATTTGGCCACTGAAATTGTACATCGATAAGGTCAATTACGGGAGTGGCGCTTGGCAGCGGTTGGCTGTTCATCACTTATCCTTATTTGATGGAAAATCGGGTAAGCCAGGCTTACCCGATTGGGGCGTGAACGCTTACATCGGTTGATGCATTTACAGTGACAGACGAGTTTGTTGCTTGGTCAGCTCAACGGCAGTTTGTGTACGCTCGGTGAGTAAATTGACCAGCATTTTTTCCGTGCTTGGGAATAAGGCGAACCATTCTGTGTTGATCTGAGTGAGCGCGCCAACATTTTCACATTGATAGTGATATTGCGCAGTAAATTCACCGTGTTGATGCTTGTGATCGTGATGCTTATGATGGTCATGGTCATGGTCATGCTTATGATCATGTCCGTGATCATGATGAGCATGATCGCTATGATCATGGTTATCTTTGTCGCCACTTAGGGTGTGGCTAACATGGGTTTCTTCCAATTGACATTTCGCTGCCGAGCTTAAGGTAAACAGTGATTCTGCTTGTCCTAAGATATCTAATGCGCGATTAAGTGCTTGAACTTGGGTTTCGTTGTGTGGTGCGTGCTCAAAACCCACCACATCTGCGCCCGGAGCAGTGATCTCAATCAGCAAATCCGTGCCATCTTGAGCGATGTTAAGCTCAACTTGTCCATGAACATGAGCATCGTGTTGACGAAATTCTTGATGGGCAAACGCGGCGGTTGATAATACGGCAGAAATACTTAAGGCAAGCAAAGGTTTAGTTAGCATAGTGTTGATTCCATAACATAGGGATAGTAAATATTGTGTTGGTTAATGTATTGAACGGTTCAACGTTTTGGTGGTGAACGTGCTACATAAGTAATGTAGTCGAGTACCAAACAAAATGGGCTAACGATGGCTGGTATAAAACCCTGTGCTGGCCAAATAGGGATGATCAGAGTGGCATGCTCAAGGCCGTGTTTCATTACGGAAAACAGTTGGCAATGATGATCGGTATGTTGAGTTGGATGAATGTCTAATTGATGATTTATCACGGCGATATTGAGCCACAGCACCAACAATACGGCCAGTATACTGACAGTGTTGGTCGATAGACGTAAAGGCTGTGGTTTGACCATCATCTTATACCCAATACAACAAGAAGATTGTTATAGTATAACAATCTTCTTGTCTGGCAAGCCTTAAGGTTATTTTTCTAGCTGTTGTTGAATGAGCGATAGTACGTTTTGAATAGCATCGTCATTTAAAGCTCCTTCTTGGACAAATTGCACGATACCCTGTTTATCGAGCACGATGATCGCTGATGAGCGGTTTTGTAACTGCCAACTTTGTGCCACGATACCCGCTTGGTCAAGGACAATCGACGACCAAGGGAAATCGGTTTTGCTGCTTTGAGCCGATGATTTTACAAACGAGCCCGTTCCCCATACCGCATCATTTTGATTAATGATCGTTGTAGTTTGGTATGCATCACGAGGAAACTCTGCTGCGGTGAGTGCGGCCATGAGAGGGGCGTTCATTTCCTTGGCGGCGCTTCGACCAGCAATAGCTTGAATCACTCGAACCTTACCTGGGAGTTGAGTGCTACTCCATGGTACAAACTGAGTGTCTTTACCCTCCAATATCACTTCGCCATATTTTGCGACGTCGACGGCTGGGAGTGGCTGACCGAGTACTAGATTGTGTGCTGACGCAACGAGACTATGAGTGGCGATCAATAGAGTGAGTAGTATTTTTTTTATCATGGTAAGTCCGTTTTAGTAAATAAGTGGTTTAAGTTGATGGTGTATCGGTATGCAAGGACCGCATTGTGTTCTTGAAATTGGTAATTACTGTTATTGACGTAGGGACTAAAATTATAGAGCAAGAACGCATGTTTGCCTTTTTTGATCTCTAAATAAACCCCGACCGCCTGACCAAACTCACTAAGTTTGATGTTTTTTGTCTCGCCAAACTCGGGATGTAGGGGCTGAGTAATTTGATAATTACCACTCAGATTAAGATAACCTAGCCCAATACCAATCCCCGTTTTTACTTGCCATTTCTCTGGCTGGTGGCGATTAAAATGGTAAAAAAATAATGGCATCGCATACAGCGCATAGCCAGATATTTTGGTATCAAGATTGGTTAGCTGATTGTTTTGATGAAGCGTTTGTCGATTAACTTTGACGAGATTGCCATCCAGTTGAAATTGTACGCCCAACGAGCTTTGCTCTGAAAGATAATAGCCTTTTGATAAGAGAGAGACCGTTGGAGAAAGAGCGAGCTTATTATTCATTTGTGCAATGTTTTGATCGGATTCGTCGCGCACATCAATGTTGTTGGTGGTTAATTGTAGACCCAGATTGAGCTCAATAGCGCAAATTGGGAGGCTATAGCAAAGAGTAAAAATAACGCTCGTTCTTAAATAATTGATCATAACAGAATGCTCTTTCATCATTTAATGAGCCATTAATCAGCTCGCTTCGTTGATATTGCTGAAGCGAGCGTTATATTAGTGAGCTCGATTATTACTCACAAAAAGCACACCCCTGTGCCACCAAGGCCACAATATCCTTGCGGGTTTTTAGCGAGGTATTGCTGGTGAGAACTTTCCGCAAAATAATAAGCGCCAGCAGGAGTAATTTCGGTGGTGATCTCCGTTTTATGGTGTTCGTTTAGCAAAGCTTGATATTCTGCGCGGCTTTGCTCTGCTAGCGTTTGCTGTTCATCGGTGTAAGTGTAGATCACAGAACGATATTGAGTTCCTAAATCATTGCCTTGGCGCATACCTTGGGTTGGATCGTGATTTTCCCAGAAGGCTTGCAACAGTGTTCTCAAGGGTAACACCTTAGGATCGTAGATCACTCGGACGACTTCCGCATGGCCAGTTTTACCCGTACAAACTTCTTGATAGGTTGGGTTTGGAGTAAAGCCGCCAGCATAGCCGACAGAAGTAGAAACGACACCGTCTAAACGCCAAAATAAACGTTCCGCTCCCCAAAAACAGCCCATTCCAATCAGTAATTGCTCTTGTCCCGCGCTAGGTTTGCTGCTTAGGGGGGTATGATGGATAAAATGTTTGTCTTCAAACTCGATGGGAGTAGCACGGCCTGGTAAGGCTTGATCCGCTGAAATAAGCGAAGATTTGTTGAGCATAGCAATTCCTTATTAGTCATAGTCAATGGAACGTTGAGTGAAATTCTGTGTCTCACTGATACAATTTTTATTCAACATCGGATGCGATTGATCCAGAGTATTGTTCTGGAATATCAGCATTGATGATGTGATGACGTTCGTTGTTCGTCTTACGTGCCGAGATCGCTTTATCGCCACATCTGCGTGTAATCTATTGGCGCGTGAGCGATTATCCTACAGACTTCTTATCCTATAGTCGGTATGATTTAAAGTCTATTAACCTGAATTGCGGTAAGGCGCTTAACCACTATTTAACATGAGATCACTCCAATTCTATGTACTATTCGCGACGTTATTCTTCTCCTGCACTGTGTTGGCGAAAGTCGATTTAACCATTCGAGGATTAAGCGGCGATCTAAAAGATAACGTCGATGCCTATCTGTCCTCAATATCGACCAGCGATTACTCGACCCAGTTACGTTTTCAGTCGCGTCTAGAACAAAGGATAACCGCTGCATTAAATGCGCTAGGTTATTATCACCCGACGTTTGTTTTTGAAGTCACGGAACCGGATCGAGCGATGACGGTGCATGTTTCTCCCGGAGAAGTGGTACGTTTGGCGGTGGTTGAGATCGTGATTGAGGGAGAAGCGCAGCAAGATGCGGATTTTGCTCGCGTGATTGAACGTAGTGGCTTAAAGGTTGGTGAGACACTGAATCATAGCCAATACGATAGCCTTAAATCCTCCTTGCGTAACTTAGCGCTCCAAAAGGGGTATTTCGATGGCGATTTTCAGTTAAGTCGTTTGGAAGTGGTTCCCGATCGGCATCAAGCATTTGTTCGTTTACACTTTGACAGTGGCATTCGCTATCATTTTGGCGCCACGTCGATCTCTGGGAGTCAAATTGAAGAGGTTCGTGTTCGTTCACTGCAACCGTTTAAACAAGGCGATCCTTATTTAGTCTCACAAGTTGGTCAATTTAACCTTAACCTAGCCAATACGGATTGGTTTTCATCGGTATTCGTCAAACCCGATTTGGAACAGTTAAATCCTGATCAGCGTGAATTACCTATGGTGGTTGCTTTAGCGCCCAAAGCGCGTAATCAACTAGAAACGGGTATTGGTTATTCAACCGATGTTGGCGTAAGAGGCTCATTAAAATGGAAGAAGCCGTGGTTAAATGAATATGGCCACAGTTTTGATAGTAGTCTATCGATATCGGGTCCTGAACAGAGTATTACCGCAGGGTATAAAATTCCTCTCGAAGATGTACTTCGGCAGTATTACCGTATCCAATATGGGATGAAGCATGTCGATAATCGAGATACTGAAAGTCTTGAATCTAATCTCGTGCTAGAGCGTCATTGGTTGCTCGATAGTGGCTGGCATCGAACGGTGTTTTTGCGCTATCTAATTGAAAGTTATGAGCAGGGTTTACAAGATGATGGAGCGCAATTTTTAATGCCAGGCATTACTTATACCCGTACTCGTACAAGGCTGAATCGCTCGTTATTAACTTGGGGCGATAAGCAAACCATCACCTTAGAATACGCCGATCCCTCAGTAATTTCGGAAACGCGAGCCACTCGAGTCCAAGCTGGTAGCTCTTGGGTCAGAAGCTTAGGTGAGCGTCATCGTGGTCTATTCAGAATTGACGGTAGTGCCAACTTTGCCGACGAGTTCGATAAGCTCTCCCCTTCGCTGCGTTTTTTTGCAGGTGGAGACAACAACCTACGTGGTTATGGTTATCAATCTATTTCGCCGCGGGATGCCAGTGGCTCGTTAACGGGGGCTAAATACATGGCCACCAGCTCATTAGAATATCAATATCGAATTGGTGGTAATTGGTGGGCTGCGCTGTTTGTCGATTATGGTGACGCCTTTAATGACACCCCTGATTGGAAAACAGGGACCGGATTTGGTTTGCGTTGGGTTTCACCCGTGGGGCCGCTGCGACTTGATTTTGCATGGGGATTAGATTCTGAACCCGGCGATCGATTCAAACTGCATTTTACGTTAGGGCCTGAATTATGATTAAGCGAGCGATGAAATGGACCGGTTGGTTATCCGCAAGCTTGGCTGGCATTGTCACGCTTTTGTTGCTGTTGTTTGCTGGGTTATTTTTTACCAACAGTGGCTTAAATGTCTTAGTCTGGGGTGCTCAAAAAGCGTTACCCGATTTCTCGGTTCAATCGACCCAAGGGGCTATTTTCCCCCGTTTCACTCTTTATGGCATTGAATATCAAGAGCCATCATCCGCTATTGATCTGCAGCTTGAGCAGTTAACGCTCGCGGTAAATGCGAACTGCTTACTCGAACCGATGATCTGTATTAATGAGGTGATTGTCTCGGGATTGCAGTTTAATTTTGAATCTATTGCCGATTCAACGAATGAGTCGGCAGAGGTGGCATCAGTTCCAGTGACCGCGATTTCTACACCCGTGCCAATCAAATTGGGCCGATTAACCTTGAATAATATTCAGCTTAATCTGCTTGGTAATCAGATTGACTGGCAGCACTTTACGACCAGTGGCTCACTACAAGGCGATCGATTAACGATTGATCGCACGTTATGGCGAGGCGTACGCATTGCATTGGCTGAAGAACAGACGGAGCCGTCGGCTGCGACGAGCGCTTCTTCATCCGATGCGCTGCCGATAAGCTTACCTGAGGTTATTATTCCATTGCGAATCGAGCTGAGTCGCTTTGAATTGCGCGATTTTCTCCTCGAGCAAGCATCACCGATCGCCATTAATCACTTGGTGCTACAAGCTCAAGCCTTTCAGTCTCAAATTGACGTAAAAAACATAACCCTTGATATGCCAGAGCTGGACGCCTCTCTAACGGGGCGGGCGACTTTGCGAGGTGATTATCCTCTGAATCTCACTTTTCAGTCATTGCTGAAGTTACCAGAAGCGAAGGGACAAACTTTACAATTAAAGGCCTCAGGCAGTATGGCCGATCTCGCTTTGGAGGCGCAACTTGCCGGACTGGCACAGGCCCAGTTGCAAGCGAAATTAAAACCGCTACAACCCGATATGCCTTTTGATATCAAGGTGCAGCAGCTAAAAGCCCAGTGGCCGCTGGTCGGTGAAGGCGATTATGTTGTGCAAGCCCCTTTGCTTAACGCAAAGGGGAAGCTCAATGATTATCAGCTAGCCATCGAAGCAACACTAGCAGGACTGGATCTCCCTGAGATGAGCTTGGCAGTTCAAGGACAGGGTTCATTGACCCAGATAGCCTTGCATTCACTGCTTTTGAAGACCCTAAATGGTGAGATTGAGGGCGAACTGCAAGCCAACTGGCAACCAAACATTGATTGGCAAGCCAAGCTCAACGTTAAGCAGATTAATCCCGGTTTGCAATGGCCTGAAGCACCAGGGATGATCAGCGGCCAGTTAATCACTTCTGGCAAGTTGACCGAGCAAGGCGGCTTTGAGATTGGCCTGCCATTACTGGCTATTAATGGTGATTTTCGTGGCTATCCGTTGGATATTAAAGGGCAACTCAACGCCGCCGATCCGCGAGGTCAAGGGGAGTATCGCATCTCTACCTCTGGGTTAACGTTCGCGCACGGACCGAATCTCTTGACCGCCAAAGGTCAATTAGACCAACAGTGGCAAATGGATGTGGCTTTATCGTTAAAAGATTTAGCGAAAACAGTGCCGGATCTATCGGGGCAAGTAGCAGGTCACGTAACGCTACGTGGGCAACTGACAGAGCCAGATATTCAGCTGGATTTGCGCGCAGATCAGCTGGCTTGGTTAAACGAGGCAACGATTCGCGAATTATCGTTAGTTGGCCAGTTAACACCGCTGCCCTTACCACAAGCAGATTTACATCTCTCGATGACGGATGTCCGTTACCAAGAGCAGAACATAGAATCACTGCTATTGTCGTTGAATGGTCAGCAAGAGCAACATCATTTGACGTTAGAGGTTAAATCTCCCCTTGTGTCTAGCCAACTGGCGATATCAGGACGGCTTACCGAGTCGACCGCTTGGCGTTGGGATGGCCAGCTTGAGCGTATGAATATCGAGTCCATACAAGGGCCATGGCAGTTGAGTCATGCTACGGATATCAATGTTGACCTCGACCAAGCTCGTGCGATGATAGCGCCGCACTGTTGGTTACAAGCGGATGCCTCTCTGTGTCTTGAAGAAAGCGCCAGTGTAGGGGATAGCGGTGCAGTTCAACTCGCTATCAACCATTTCCAATTCAGTCAAATTCAAGGATTACTGCCATCAGAAACCCAGATAAAGGGGGAACTGAATGGTCAGTTATCGGCTCAGTGGTCAGCACAGGCGGCACCACAAGTTAAGCTTTCCGTTACCTTACCAGCCGGCGAAGTGGAGCAAAATTTGTCACAACCGATTATTTTGGGATGGGATGCGATGCAGCTTAATGCTGAATTAGCCAATAATTCCTTACAAGCGGACTGGTCGTTGCAAGTGACAAATAATGGTCAGTTTTCTGGTCATGTACAGATCCCCGATGTCACTGCAGAAGAAAAACAGTGGCAGGCCGGACTAAAACTGACCCCCTTTCATCTTGATTTTCTACAGCCATTAGTCGGTGAGTTTAGTCAAGCGGATGCGACGATAACGGCTGATTTAAGTTTGCAAGGGGCCATGCTTCATCCTCAAGTGCTGGGTAATATTGAGTTGACGGGGTTGCAGCTCAAAGGTGATATCTCTCCGGTTGATATGGATTCGGGCCAAGTTACGCTAGACTTTTCTGGTTACCAAGCGGCGCTGCATGCACAAATTGGTACGCCCGAGGGCTTACTGAATGTCACTGGTGATGCTGATTGGCACAACATGGCTGAGTGGCGAGTGAACAGTCGAGTGTTTGCCGATTCGCTGTTGGTGGATATGCCACCGATTGTAAAAATGAAGGTGATCCCTGATTTAACCTTAACCATGCAACCAGATGTGGCACAAGTCACCGGTTCTATCCATCTTCCTTGGGGACGGATTACGGTCGAAGAGCTACCTCCGAGCGCCATCGAAGTGTCTAAAGATCAAGTCATACTGAGTAAAGATTTACAGCCTTTAAGTGAGCAGAGCCGTTTACCACTGCGCATTGAAACGGATGTTGAGATCGTAATTGGTGACGATGTTCGTCTGAGTGCTTTTGGCTTAGAAGGCGGGCTACGAGGCCGATTGAATGTCACGCAGCGCGATCGTGGGCCATTGGTGATTGGTGAAGTTAATATTTTGCAGGGTCAGTATCGATCGTTTGGTCAGGATTTACAGATCCAAGAAGGTAAAATTTTAATGAATGGCCCAGTCGATCAGCCTTTTGTGTCGATTAAAGCGATTCGTAATCCAAATAATACTCAAGATGGTGTGATTGCCGGTATCCAAGTAACAGGGTCCGCTGATGAGCCGATGATCACCATTTTCTCTGAGCCAGCGATGCCACAAGCGAATGCTTTATCTTATTTATTACGTGGACAAGATATTGATGGTGAAGCTGGCGGTAATGCGATGACCATGACGCTGATTGGGCTAAGCTTAGCGCAAAGCGGTAAAGTGGTGGGTCGAATTGGCGAGGAGTTTGGCGTACAAGATCTGCAATTGGATACTGCCGGTTCGGGGGATGATGCACAAATTACTGTGAGTGGCTATATTTTACCTGGTTTACAAGTTAAATATGGGGTGGGAATTTTCAACTCTGTCGGTCAATTTACCATTCGTTATCGTTTAATGAGGGACCTCTATTTGGAAGCGGTCTCTGGAGTCGATAGTGCGATTGATTTGCTCTATCGCTTTGAATTTAACTAAGGAGGGTTATATTGCTGTCTCTAGTGTTTGTTTATGGCACCTTACGACAAGGGCAAAGCCATCACGATTATTTAAGCGCAAGTAAGCTTTTGGGTTATTTTGAAACACCGCCAAGCTATGCGTTGCATGATCTTGGTCCGTATCCGGGATTGATTGCTGGTCAGCAATCAATCAAAGGGGAAGTGTATCAAGTCGATGAGCGCACATTGGCAAAACTTGATGTATTAGAAGATGTCCCCGTTGAATATCGACGTGAAACGATTGATACTCCTTACGGTCTGGCTTGGATATACATTTATCAAGAGGCGTCGCGGCTTGATTCTGAAATTGAATCTGGCGATTGGTGCCAACGTATTTAAGCCGTGTTTTCTCAATGAAAAAAGCCAGCAATGCTGGCTTTTTGAGCTTATTCACCCTGACTTAATCAGGGGAAAGAGCCTTATTTTTGCTGTGCACGCTCGTAAGAAGAGAGGATTTCAGCACGCGCAGAAGCGGCATCTTCCCAACCTTCTACTTTTACCCATTTACCGCTTTCTAGCTCTTTATAACGCTCGAAGAAATGCGTGATCTGAGCTTTCAGCAGTGCTGGAATATCATTCACATCTTGAATGTGGTCGTACTCTTTAGACAGCTTAGAGTGTGGAACGGCGATGACTTTGGCATCTTCACCTGACTCATCACTCATCTTCAGAACACCCACTGGACGACAACGAATCACAGAACCCGGGATTAATGGGTAGGGTGTTGGAACCAATACATCAACTGGGTCACCATCAAGAGATAGTGTGTGGTTCACATAACCGTAGTTACATGGGTAGAACATAGGCGCAGACATAAAACGGTCAACGAATACAGCACCAGAATCTTTATCTACTTCGTATTTGATTGGATCAGCGTTCGCTGGGATCTCAATCACTACATAGATATCATCTGGCAGAGATTTTCCTGCTGGCACATTATTTAAGCTCATTACGGTTTCCTTTTGGTTAGCCGGATTTTAAAAAGTGTCGCTCATTATTATGCAAACTGCACGTCGGTGCAAAACCGACGTGCAGAAAAAGGCGAAGTTTACCTGTAAAAAGCCGGATACCCAAGTAGCAGTGCTCAACTCGATGGGCTTTTAGCTCCTGCTAACTTTAAGGATCAGCGCTATGGGTTAGATTTGTTCTATAGTTGTTCGATATTGATCGACAACGCTCAGTCAGTTGAGTCCCGTTCAGATGACTATTCATCTGGGTAGGTTTCAAGGAACTGAGAGACTTTTTCAACCATCTGTTTTGAACCGACAAAAAACGGCACACGCTGGTGTAACTCGGTAGGTTTGATATCAAGGATACGTTGTCTGCCATCTGTCGCTAAGCCCCCCGCTTGCTCAATCAATAGCGCCATCGGGTTGCATTCATACAGCAAACGCAGCTTACCGTTGGGGTGACTTTGAGTGCTTGGATAAAGATAGATGCCGCCTTTGAGTAAGTTGCGGTGAAAATCGGCAACTAATGAACCAATATAACGTGAGGTGTAAGGGCGGTTATCTTCCGGTACGCTCTCTTGACAGTATTTAATGTATTTTTTAACGCCGGTTGGAAAACGAATGTAGTTACCTTCGTTGATGGAGTAAATTTTGCCCTGCTCTGGGATGCGCATATTTTCATGAGAGAGACAAAATGAACCAATCGACGGGTCGTAAGTAAAGCCATTGACGCCATTGCCGGTGGTGTACACCAACATAGTCGAGGAGCCATAAATCACATAGCCAGCGGCTACTTGTTTATGGCCGGGCTGAAGGAAATCTTCTGCGGTTGGTGGTCCGCCAACGGGAGAGATGCGGCGATAAATCGAGAAAATGGTCCCCACTGAAACGTTGACATCAATATTCGATGAGCCATCGAGCGGATCCATTAACACGACATATTTCGCATTTTGGTTGAGCTCTTTATTGAAGGCGACCGCCTCGTCTTCTTCTTCACTAGCCACACCGCAGACTTGATCGCGCGCTTCTAAAGCCGCTTTAAACTTATCGTTAGCGTAGACATCCAGTTTTTGTTGCTCTTCACCTTGAATATTATCGTTACCCGATGCGCCAGTAATATCAGCTAATCCAGCTTTATTGATTTCTCGGTTAACGATTTTAGCGGCAAGACGAATGGACGCAAGTAGAGAGGAGAGTTCACCGCTTGCATGGGGGAAGTCGTGTTGTTTTTCAACAATAAACTCACCAAGGGTGCGCATCTTCGACATGTTATTTCCTTAACACTTATTGGTTCTGGGGGAGAAAGGTAACGCGAAAGAGTAGGGTCATCAGCGTTGGTGTTCTTACTCCTTGAGAAGAAAGCAAATTTAGCTACCTTTTCAAGGTGTTTCGTTATAGCGGTGATTTTAAATCCTAGAACTTTTTACGAGTAATAAACTAACTGCCGAAGATCTCAATTTAGATGTCGACTTTCGATAAATTACATTATGGCGATTTGCGGTACTCGCTTTTATGGTATGGATCAGGATAATGGTCAGGCAGACAAACAGCACAAGTGAGATCAGGTTGATGCATATTCATATTTTAGGGATTTGTGGCACTTTTATGGGCGGATTGGCGATCCTCGCTCGTCAGTTAGGTCATCAAGTGACGGGCAGTGATGTGAATGTCTATCCACCAATGAGTACGATGTTATCATCACAAGGCATTGAAATTATTGAGGGTTTCAATCCTGATCAGCTAAACCCACGTCCTGATCTGGTGGTGATTGGTAACGCGATGAGTCGTGGCAATCCTTGTGTTGAGTATGTCTTAAACCATAATTTACGCTATACCTCTGGGCCGCAATGGTTACATGATTTCTTATTGCAAGATCGTTGGGTTCTGGCTGTGGCGGGAACGCATGGTAAAACGACCACCGCGAGCATGTTGACGTGGATTTTAGAACAGTGTGGCTATCAGCCTGGTTTTCTTGTCGGTGGCGTATTAGGGAACTTTGATCTCTCTGCCCGTTTGGGAGAAAGCATGTTTTTTGTGGTTGAAGCCGATGAATATGACAGTGCTTTTTTCGATAAGCGTTCTAAGTTTGTTCATTATCACCCACGAACCTTGATCCTGAATAACTTAGAGTTTGATCATGCGGATATTTTTGATGATCTTGAAGCGATCAAGCGTCAGTTCCATCACTTAATCCGCACTTTACCGGGTAATGGGCGAGTGTTTGCTCCGCAGCAAGACTCGGCCTTAGCCGATGTGTTGAGTCGAGGATGCTGGAGTGAACGAGAATTTATTGGTCAGCAGGGGCAATGGCAGGCTAAAAAACACAACCCGCAAGGCTCACAATTTGCGGTCTATTTTCAAGATCAGCGAGTGGGTGACGTTGAGTGGTCATTGATTGGTGATCACAATGTAAATAATGCCTTAATGGCGATTGCCGCGGCGCGTCATGTGGGAGTCACGCCAGATTTAGCCTGTCAGGCATTAGCAAGCTTTATCAATACTAAGCGCCGTTTAGAGCAAAAAGGTCAGGAAAATGGCGTTACTGTTTATGATGATTTTGCTCATCATCCGACGGCGATTGAACTAACTTTGTCTGGCTTACGTAACAAGGTCGGCAGTGAGAAGATCATTGCTGTCGTCGAACCTCGCTCTGCAACCATGAAATTAGGTGTGCACAAAGGCACGCTGGCGGCATCACTCGCGCAAGCTGATTCAGTCTATCTTTTTCAGCCTAACGAATTAGCGTGGTCGGTTGATGAGGTGGCTCAGCAATGCTCCTCACCCGCTTATGTGAGCAATAATATCGACGACTTAGTTGAGAAAATTGGCGCAGCAGCCAAACCGGGCACGCACATTTTAGTGATGAGTAATGGTGGCTTTGGCGGCATACATAACAAGTTACTTGCCACGCTTAAAAAGCGCGCTCAGTAACACTTTAGGCATTAAATAAAAAGTGACCGACATGACAACACATAACCAAGCCATTACATTAGCCTGGACCGGAGCCTCTGGCGCACCCTATGGACTGCGTCTTTTAGAATGTTTACTCGCTAGTGATCACACCGTGTATTTGCTTATCTCATCGGCCGCCAGAGTGGTATTAGCGACGGAACATGGTTTGCAATTGTCTAGTCAACCCCAAGCGGCGCAGCAGCAGTTGGTTAAGCAGTTTAATTGCGATCCGAGTAAACTGATCGTCTGTGGCAAAGAAGAGTGGTTTTCCCCCGTGGCTTCAGGCTCTGCGGCACCGAAAAAAATGGTGGTTTGTCCTTGTTCAACAGGCAGCGTTGCTGCTATCGCTCATGGTATGTCGGACAACTTGATTGAGCGCGCTGCAGATGTGGTGCTCAAAGAGCGAGGACAGTTACTGCTGGTGGTTCGCGAAACCCCGTTCTCTACCCTGCATTTAGAGAATATGCATAAATTATCGCAAATGGGCGTTACCATTATGCCGGCAGCGCCCGGTTTTTATCATCAGCCTAAATCGATCGATGATTTGGTTGATTTTATGGTAGCTCGAATTCTCGACCATCTAGGGATTGAACAGGGACTTGTGCCGCGCTGGGGTTATGATCAGCGTTAAGTAGCTTCTTTCATGTTTTAGCATTACAATCTTATTCACTCATCGGGGAGCCAACCATTCATCATCGAATGGCGCTGAGATCAAGCCATGCTTGGGACCCGCATTAGTCATCGTCTTGACCGTCAAGCGATACTGACTAAACACCTGAACCAGATAATACTGGCGTAGGAATTGAGCAGGAGATTCGACACAGACTCATGGACGCTGTCTCACTCTTTCTCAAGCCTGTGCCGCTCACCATGGAGCGCAAGCCTTGAAAAATCAATACTCTATCATCGCATTAACTAGCCTATTCTGTTCTTCCCTCGCGCTTGCCGCGCCACCCACGACAACCGATAAACCAACCTTGACGGTGTATACCTATAGTTCATTTATCGCGGATTGGGGGCCGGGTCCGGTGATTAAAAAAGCGTTTGAAGCTGAGTGCAACTGTCAACTGAACTTGGTTGGTTTGGATGACGGCGTATCGATTTTAAATCGCTTACGTCTTGAAGGTCGCCATACTAAAGCGGATGTTTTGTTGGGTTTGGATAACAACTTGATGACCGAAGCAGAACAAACAGGACTGTTAGCCCCTCATTCTGTCGATTTATCAGCACTGACTCTGCCGAATGGTTGGAGTGATGAGACCTTTATCCCTTACGATTATGGCTATTTTGCGTTTGTGTATAACCAGCAAACCTTAACTCATCCACCGCAGAGCCTGAAAGAACTGGTCGAACAGCGCGATGACTTGACGATTATTTATCAAGATCCGCGGACCTCAACTCCAGGTCAAGGGTTGCTACTATGGATGAAGTCGGTCTACGGTGATCAAGTCGCCACCGCATGGCAGCAACTGGCGAAAAAAACTGTCACGGTGACCAAAGGGTGGTCGGAAGCTTATTCAATGTTTTTAAAAGGGGAGGCCGATATGGTGCTCTCTTATACGACTTCTCCTGCTTACCATAAGATGGCTGAAAATGACCATCGTTATACCACGGCTAACTTTGCTGAAGGTCACTACATGCAGGTTGAAGTTGCGGCTAAGGTGAAAAGTAGTCCTAACCAAGCATTAGCGGCTCAATTTATGCAATTTATCGTCAGTGATGCCTTCCAATCGGCTATCCCAACCACCAACTGGATGTATCCTGTAACCAATGTAGCTTTGCCTGACGCTTTCTCTGAATTACAACAACCCAGCCAATCATTGACCTTTAGTGCCAACGAAGTAGCGGCACAGCGTCGTCATTGGATTCGTGAGTGGCAACACGC
The DNA here is from genome assembly GCF_013048685.1 of Vibrio sp. A8-1. Classification (NCBI taxonomy): domain Bacteria; kingdom Pseudomonadati; phylum Pseudomonadota; class Gammaproteobacteria; order Vibrionales; family Vibrionaceae; genus Vibrio; species Vibrio sp. A8-1. Next base: position 41,235 of record NZ_VHTC01000001.1, on the reverse strand, counting down.
ATTGACTTTTTAATCGATGATCTTATCAACGACGCCTAAATTAGGTATAGGGGTCGCAGCATTAGTTGCGGCTCTAGTTATTAGTGCATTGGCCGCTTTATTGTGGCAAGCCCCTTCTTTTGCGATTAGTCAATTATGGCATGACGCTTATTACCGTCATGTTACTTGGTTTAGTTTCTATCAAGCATTTTTTTCTACGTTACTGAGTGTGGGCTTTGCTATTCCAGTCGCTCACGCTTTAAGTCGTCGCCGCTTTAAAGGTAAAGAACTTCTCCTCAAGCTGTTTGCGATGACCTTGGTGTTACCCGTTTTAGTCGGGGTATTTGGTTTACTCGCGATTTACGGTAATCAAGGATTAGTCGCCAAGATACTTGGCTATTGGCACATCCGTCTGCCTTTTTCGATTTATGGTTTAAACGGAATTTTATTGGCTCATGTGTTTTTTAATTTACCTTACGCAAGTCGATTATTGTTGCAAAGCTTAGTGGCTATTCCACTTGAGCAGCACAAGTTATGCGCCCATTTAGGCATGAGCAGTTGGCAAAAATTTAAATGGGTTGAGTGGCCAAGACTGCGCCAACAATTACCTCATGTCGCTAGCCTAGTATTCATGCTCTGTTTTACCAGCTTTGCTACGGTTATGGCATTAGGCGGAGGACCGAAAGCCACAACGATTGAGCTAGCGATTTATCAAGCGATTAAGTTTGATTTTGATTTGGCTACGGGGGCACTGTTAGCCATTTGGCAGATGTTGTTGTGTGGATTGTTATACTTTTCGATGCAATGGTTTAGTCGTTGTTTGCCCGCAACTCAAGGGGGAAATTATCCTGTCCAAGTTTGGGGGGGGGACACTCGACTAAAACAACTCTGGGATGGAATGTGGATTGGTGTGGTGATCTTATTAGTCATTCCTCCTTTACTGATGGTGGTCTTAAGTGGTTTAAATAGCTACCTGTGGCAAGTGTTGAGTAGTCAGGAATTTTGGCTTGCTACCGCAGCCTCTTTTCAAGTGGCCAGTGTTACCGGTGCGATAGCGTTACTCGCAGGATGTGCGATTGTTATAACGAGTCGTCATTGGCGAATCAATCAACAACCTATTAAAGCCAATAGTATTGAATGGATTGGCACCATTATTCTGGTTACGCCCGGCTTAGTGATCAGTACCGGGTTATTTTTGTTGCTGCGTCAAATGGTCGATATCTTTAGCATGGCTTATTGGTTGGTGGTCGTCGTCAATAGTGTTATGGCGTTACCTTATGTGATTAAAACCTTATCGCAACCGATGCTGCATATTGCTCAGCAGTACCATTTATTGTGTGCCAGCCTTGGTTTAAGGGGGTGGCAGCGTTTGCGACTGATTGAGTGGCGAGCGCTGAAAAAGCCGTTTGCCCACGCTTTCATCATTAGTTTTTTAGTCTCCATGGGGGACCTGAGTGCGGTAGCGCTATTTGGTAGTCAGCAGTTTCGCACCCTCCCGCTGTACTTATACCAACTCATGGGTAGCTATCAGATGCAGGCTGCCGCAGTAGTGTCATTGGCTTTATTGGTCTTTAGCGTGGGTCTTTATTACGGCGTTGAACGGCTATTGCAGATTAAACAGAGAGAGTAAATCATGCTAAATATTGCAAAGCTTACTTATCAATATCAAGATGAGAGTTTCATGTTTGATTTAACGATCAAGCAAGGCAGTATCATGGCGTTGATGGGACCCAGTGGGGCAGGTAAGTCAACGTTGCTCAGTTTAATTGCCGGTTTTATCAACCCTCAAAGTGGTCAGATTGAGGTTGAGGGGCATTCTGTGCTCGGTCAACCGCCGCATCAGCGACCTTTTGCGATGTTGTTTCAAGACCACAATTTATTTCATCATCTCACCGTCTGGGAAAATATTGCACTCGGGCTAAATCCAAGTCTTAAATTAACCGATAGCCAGCGACAACAAGTGGTTGAGGCGGCACGGCAAGTCGGGCTTGAAGCGTTACTAACGCGTTTGCCTGAGCAACTCTCCGGCGGCCAAAAACAACGGGTAGCCTTGGCGCGATGTTTTGTACAAGCTCATCCTATTTGGTTGTTGGATGAACCTTTCTCGGCTCTTGATCCGTTATTACGTGAAGAAATGTTGGAATTAGTTAAATCATTAGCTAAAGCGCGATCAGTGACGGTATTGATGGTCACGCATCATCTTAACGATACTCAAACCATTGCTAGTCACTTTGCGTTTTTAGCTCAAGGTCAAGTTCAGGTAACCGGCGAGATTGAGCAGTTGCACGAGCGCAACGCTCACCCATTATTTAGCGAGTTTGTTCGAGCAGGAAGTCATCGTAGCTAATGGTCACGATGACCGGTTGATCTGCTCGTTAACCTTTGCTCCGTTTTGCCCTCAATCCCCCCGTGAGTGAAGGTTATTGAAGGCGAACGTTTTTATTCCTACGGCTGAGAAGTTTAGCTATCTTGCCCATAAAGGGTTTTGATCATTTGATAAATTTCTCGTGCCGCTTTGGGCGGCTTTTGACCTTGTTTCTCTTTACTGGCTTGACGAGCCAACTGGCGTAAACGCTGTCTATCGGCTTCAGGATAGTGCTCCATCAAAGCTTCAATCGCGCTATCACCTTGTTCAACAATTTTATCCCGCCATTGCTCTATCTTATGCAAGATAGCGGTAGTTTGAGCGTGTTTATTGCGCAATTTATCCAAAGCGATTTGAATCGGCTCCGGATCAACGTGGCGCATCATTTTACCAATGTACTGTAATTGACGGCGACGTGCCTCGTTTTTAAAGCGTTGTGCATCTTTCACCGCTTCGGCTAACTCTTCCGGTAGCGGGACTTTTTGCAAGGCAGATGGTTTTAACTCCACCAACTCTTCACCGAGTTTTTGTAAGACAATCATGTCATTTTTCAGCTCAGTCTTACTGACTAAGATGATCTCTTCTTCCTCTTCCCAAGGGGCTTTCTGGTTTTTACGCGCCATAGTCTTCACTAATTAGTTATTTATCTCTGCTATTTTAGCAAGAATCGTGGGGAGAAAGCGAAATTCTTGTTATCCTAAGACGATAAAAGCTCAATTAGTTGTGGATGAGAGATGGATATTAGACAGCAAGTGATGATCCAACGTGCCGAACTTGAAGCGGCGGTAGCTAAAGCACTCGATATGGCCTCTGCTCAAGCGGATGCCGCCGAAGTGGCAATCAGCAAAAGTACCGGGTTAAGTGTTTCCTCTCATATGTGTGAAGTGGAAAATGTTGAATTTAATAGCGATGGTGCCTTGGGGATTACCGTCTATCGAGGTCAACGTAAAGGCAGTGCATCAACCTCTGATTTGAGTGAGAAAGCCATTCATCAGACCGTATTAGCGGCTTTAGATATTGCTCACTATACCTCAGAAGATCCGTATGCTGGCCCAGCGCCCAAAGCGTTAATGGTTAAAGATATTCCAGATTTAGATTTGTTTCATCCTGATGAGCCAAACCCTGATCGCGCTGCTTCGATTGCCATTGCTGCAGAGCGTGAAGCTCTCAACTACAGCAGTAAAATCAAACAAAGCGATGGGGCGAGCTACGACAGTCATTACGGCGTCAAAGTTTATGGTAATAGCCACGGTTTATTAGCCAGTTATGCTTCGAGTCGTCACAGCATCAGTTGTAGCGTCATCGGTGAAGGCAAAAATGGCGAGATGGAGCGTGACTACAGCTATACGGTGGCACGTCATCGGGATGACTTATGGACACCCCAGCGTGTTGGTCAACAAGCGGCAGAGAAAACCATCCAACGTTTGGATGCTCGCCAACTGAAAACGGGTCAATATCCGGTGATGTTTGCTGCCGATGTCGCGACTGGCTTAATGGGCCATTTAGTGACGGCGATCAGTGGTGGCAGTCTGTATCGTAAATCCTCTTTTTTATTGGATCATTTAGGTCAGCAAATTTTGCCTAGTTGGTTCACGATTAATGAGCGTCCACACTTATTGCGCGGCCTTGCTTCGACCCCTTTCGATAGTGAAGGGGTGGCGACGATTGACCGAGAGATCATCACCGATGGTGTTCTAGCAACATACTTATTAACCAGCTACGCCGCACGGAAGATGAATATGCAGCCAACAGGCCATGCCGGTGGGATCCATAACTGGTTTATTACCTCTACAGGACAAGACTTTGATCAATTACTCAAAACAATGGGCAGTGGTTTGTTGGTTACTGAGGTGATGGGGCAAGGTGTGAATACGGTGACTGGGGATTATTCTCGCGGCGCAGCAGGATTTTGGGTGGAAGATGGCCAAATTCAGTATCCCGTTTCTGGTGTGACCATTGCTGGTAACTTAAAAACCATGTTTAAGCAATTGCTGGCGGTCGGAACTGATGTCGAAACTCGTTCACAAATTCAAACGGGTTCGATGTTGATCGAATCAATGAAAGTTGCTGGCGAATAACGCTAACGGCTAGGCCACAAAGCGCTGAATACCATCAGCGCTTTGAGTCATCCGACATTAAAACGATGTCGCTAAATCAGTAGTGTCGCTAAACCCAAAAAAACCGATAAACCGACTACATCGGTCACGGTGGTTAATGCCATACCACCAGCTAATGCGGGATCGATATTCATTTTTTTGAGTAGGATAGGAATCGTCACACCCGCGACGCCCGCAATGAATAGGTTGGCCATCATGGCGGCAGAAATAATCCCACCCAACAGCCATTCTCCTTTCCATAACACGACGATGGCACCAATGATCAGCGCCCATAATATGCCATTAAAAAAGCCGATCGCGGCCTCTTTAAGCAACAGTTCGCGTTTATTACTATCACCAATGTGGCCAAGAGCCAATCCACGGATCACCAACGCTACGGTTTGATTACCGGCTACCCCCCCCATAGAGGGGACTATGGTCATTAATACCGCAATGGCAGCCATTTGCTCCAATGTTGCTTCAAACATATTCGACACCGAAGCCGCGGTCAGTGCCGCTAAGACGTTGGCACCCAGCCAAATACTGCGCTTACGAGTTGATTTTAACACGGGGGCAAAGGTATCTTCATCGTCGTTCATACCCGCCATACTCATCATTGAGTGCTCGGCATCTTCACGAATTACATCCACCACATCATCGATGGTAATTCGACCTACTAAATGTTGGTGCTCATCGACCACTGGAGCAGAGACCCAGTTACGTCGCTCAAACAGACTAGCGACATCCGAGTCTTTGGCATCGACCTTAATCGCTTCATCGGCATCTTCCATCACTTCACTGACTTGAATGTCAGGCTGAGTGGTGATGAGGGTGGCTAAAGGTAGGTAACCAATCAGTTTGCTCTCTTCGTCAATGACGTACAGTGAGTCTGTGGCATAGGGCAGTTGGCCTTTCATCCGTAAATAACGCAGCACAACATCAACATCAACGTCACCACGAATAGTGATGACGTCAGTATTCATCAGACCGCCAGCGGTATCTTCTGGATAAGACATCGCTGTTTCGACACGTTGACGCTCGGCGGCATCCATTTGTGCCAATACTTCACGAGAGACGTCATCTGGTAAGCTACGCAGTACATAAGCTAAATCGTCACTGTGCATCCCTTCGGTTGCTTCGATGAGCATCTCTGGGGCCATCTTCGAGACTAACGCATCTTTGACGTCTTCGTTGAGCTCTTCAAGGATCTCGCCGTAATCTTCAGGGTCGGTCAATTGCCACAAAACATCACGAGCTTTGCGGGGAGAGGCTTCTAACAGGTGGGCGATATCTTCCGGTTCCATGTCCTGCAGTTGCCTGCGCACATGAACAAAGCGACCATTTTCTAGCGCTTCGGTAATTTCTTGGAGGGTGTTATGAGCTTGGTCAAATTCAATCGGTTCGGCCATGCTTCCTCCTCACGGTTATTAAGTTTTTGACAATAGACAGAATAGTAACTTAATTTACGAATCAAGTAACCTGAAGATATTGGAGCGGTCAATGTCAATGGGATTAACAACGAATTAACATTCGACGGTAGGGATAGGTGAAGAAGATTCGATAACGCTTATTCGCTCTCATCAAATTTACTTTCAATCAGTTGGCATACCGCATCCAGAGCAGTGCTGGCATCGTCACCATCGGCACAAATAGAGATTCTCTGTCCTTGAGCCGATTCGAGCATCAGTAAGCCCATCACACTGTCGGCGGTGGCTTGCTTCTCATCTTCGCCTTTAATGGTAATCACAGCTTGAAAAGATTGAGCAAGCTCGACCAGTTTAACGGCAGCTCGCGCATGTAGCCCCAGTTTATTTTGAATGAAGACTGTACGATGCTCGTGTGCCATAAGGGATTATCCTTGATGTTTCTCTAATGAATGATGGCGTATCTGGACTTGATGACCCAGTTGGGCGAAGTACTCACCGAGCTGTTGAGTGAGATACACCGAGCGATGTTTGCCGCCTGTACAGCCAATCGCAATGGTTAAATAACTGCGATTGTTTTTTTCCAGTAGCGGTAACCAATATTCAAAAAAACGTTGAATATGCAGTTTTAATTCAATGACATCGCTGTGACTTTCAAGAAACGATTTGATCGGTGCATCCAGTCCAGTGAGAGGGCGTAAATCTGGCTCCCAGTGAGGGTTGGGTAAAAAACGCACATCAAATACGTAATCCGCGTCGCTTGGTATACCATATTTAAAGCCAAAGGATTGGAAGACCATCACTAAATCACGCCGTTCACGCCCTTCGACTCGCATACGTACGGTCTCACTCAGCTCATGCAAAGATTGATTGCTGCTGTCTAGTAACAGATCCGCCTGCTCTTTTAATGGCGCTAATAGACACTTTTCCCGCTCGATGGCTTGAGCTAAGGTCGGTTTATCATCTTGTAATGATAATGGATGAATGCGGCGTGTTTCACTGTAGCGTTTGAGCAGTGTCTCTTTACTGGCGTCCAGAAAGAGTACACTGACATCATTATTTTTTTTGAGTTGGTCTAAGACATCTTCCACCAAACTCGGTTCTTTCGGTAAGTTACGGATATCAATACTCACCGCGACATTTTGTTTGCTGTCTTGCACCGATTGTATGAAGGCATCTAATAAGCTAACGGGCAGGTTATCGACACAATAGTAACCTAAGTCTTCAAGGACTCGTAAGGCGACACTTTTCCCCGCGCCAGATTGACCACTCACTACAATTAAACGCATCACAAGACCTATTGAGGTTGATTGAGCATAATATCGTATAGCTCTTGGTCGCTTTCGGCGTGTCTGAGCTGCTTAAGAATTTGCTTGTCGTTGAGGCGTTCGGCCATGCAAGATAAGGTTTTCAAGTGTTCTTTACACTGCTCTTCTGGAACCAGTAAAGCAAACAAAAGATCAACCGGTCGGTTATCAATGGCATCAAACTCAATCGGTTCAGCACACTGAATCAATACGGCGACCGCCTTTTCACTGTCAGTCATTCGGGCATGGGGAATCGCAATACCATTGCCGATGCCAGTACTGCCCATTTTTTCACGACTGAGCATGCATTCAAACAGCTCAGTGGCATTTTGACCAGTATGTTGAGCGGCGATTTCACTGATGATTTCTAATGCTCGTTTCTTGCTAGAACATTGGACTGCACTTTTGGTGCAGTCCAATGAGAGTACTTCGCTTAATTGCATGTTAATGGCTACTTAGCTTTTCTTTATGCTTGTTGAGTTGACGAGAGAGTTTATCCACTAAACTGTCGATCGCGGCGTACATATTTTCATCGTCTGCCGTCGCGTGGATTTCTCCCTGGTTTACGTGGAGCGTAGCTTCGGCGATCTGGCGAAGTTTTTCAACCCGTAAAATCACTTGAGTGGTATTGATATGCTCGAAAAAGCGCTCAAGCTTTTGAAACTTCGAATGAACATAGTCTTGCATTGCATCGGTAAGATCAATGTGGTGGCCTTGGATATTGATTTGCATAGACATTCCTTCTCTGTTGGGCCTTATAACAGGCGTTTCCGCTGACTCGAGGGCGCAATCGCCAAGGATTCACGGTATTTCGCAATGGTCCGTCTTGCTACCTGAATCCCTTGATCAGCGAGTAGGGCTGCGATTTTGCTATCACTTAATGGTTTCGCTGGGTTTTCTGCCGCCACCAATTTTTTAATCAGGGCGCGAATCGCAGTCGATGAACACTCTCCGCCATTATCGGTACTGACATGACTTGAGAAAAAGTACTTTAATTCAAAAATACCCCGTGGGGTGTGCATGTATTTCTGGGTCGTCACTCGAGAAATGGTTGATTCATGCATTTCCACGATCTGTGCCACGTCATTTAACACCATCGGTTTCATGGCTTCTTCGCCATATTCGAAGAAATCGCGTTGATGTTCAACTATGCACTTGGCAACTTTGAGCAAGGTCTCGTTTCGGCTTTCTAGGCTCTTAATTAACCACTTTGCCTCTTGCAAATTCGACCGAATGTAGTTGCTGTCAGGATTATTACCGCGGGCAAGACTAGCGTATTGCTGATTGATCTTTAATTTCGGGACGCTATCGGGATTAATGCTGACTTGCCATTTACCTCGGTCTTTATAAACCGAGACATCGGGAACGACATATTCTGCTTGTTCTTGAGAGATTCGATTACCTGGACGAGGATCTAACTGTTGAATCAGTTGTAGCGCGTCACGTAAGACCTCTTCTTTGAGTTTGCTCTCTTTAACAATCAATTTAAAGTCACGATTACCCAACAGGTCGATGTAATCAGTGAGTAGCAGTTTGGCTTCGCTTAACCAAGGTGTCTCACTCGGATAGGTTGCCAATTGCAGTAATAAGCAATCTTGCAGATTGATCGACGCGACGCCAAGGGGATCAAACTGTTGGATACGTTTGCGAACCGCTTCTACTTCATCGAGTTCGATCTCTTGTTCTGCGAAGTTTTCTAAAATCTCACTCAGCGGGACAGTGAGGTAACCGTGATCGTCGATCGCGTCGATTAACGCTCGGGCGATGGTACGATCGGTATCACTAAAAGGGGTCAGATCCAGTTGCCACAATAAATAATCTTGTAGCGTTTCGGTGGTCTCTCCTTGATAAACCGGTAAGTCATCGTCGAAGGCTAACCCCGTACTGCCACTGTTAGCGCTGTAGACATCATCCCAAGTGGCGTCCATTTCTAGTTCGGCACTGATTTCTGATTTTTCGATTAATTGTGAACTGTCTTCTGGTTCGCTCGCCTCTGCACTGGGAGCTGGGTCTTCATTGCGCGCAGAGTTGTCGTTAGCGGAGAACTCTTCAATGGTCTCTTCAACATCCAGTAGCGGGTTAGAGATCAAAGCTTCTTGGATCTCTTGTTGTAGATCCAAGGTAGAGAGTTGCAGCAAACGGATGGCTTGCTGCAACTGGGGAGTCATGGCTAACTGTTGACCAAGCTTGAGCTGTAATGAAGGTTTCATTCAGTATTAACTACCTTGTCTAGGTGATGCCTTACTTGATGTTTATCCTGCGACGTTAATGCCTATCCTACTGATCATCGATAAGTAGTCGTACTGTAATCATAGACGGAATTGTTCACCAAGATAAACCTGTTTTACTTGTTCATTATTCAGGACTTCGTGTGGTGTACCTTCGGCAATCAAACGTCCTTGACTGACAATATAGGCTTTTTCACACACGTCGAGGGTTTCTCGTACGTTATGGTCGGTGATCAGCACACCCAGTCCACGATCGCGCAAGTGCTCAATGATTTTCTTAATATCGATGACTGAAATAGGATCGACGCCAGCAAATGGCTCATCGAGTAAGATAAATTTCGGATTGGCAGCCAATGCGCGGGCAATTTCTACTCGGCGGCGTTCACCGCCTGACAGTGCCATGCCGGCACTATGACGAATATGTTGGATATGAAACTCTTCGAGAAGATCTTCAAGTTTATCTTGTCGCTCTTCATGGGTCATTTCTTCACGCGTTTGTAAGACCGCCATGATGTTATCCTCGACCGATAATTTTCGAAAAATCGAGGCTTCTTGCGGTAGATAACCAATGCCTAGTCGTGATCGGCTGTGCATCGGCAAAATGCTAATGTCTTTATCGTCGATCATGATCGAACCTTCATCGCGCGCAACCAAGCCAACAATCATATAGAATGAGGTGGTTTTACCAGCACCATTGGGGCCAAGTAAACCGACGATCTGCCCAGATTCAACTTGTAGGCTCACATCGGAGACAACTTTACGTTTTTTATAGCTTTTGGCTAAATGTTCTGCTTTGAGTATCGACATAATTAATCTTGCTGCACGGCTTGAGGTTGAAGAATGGTAGAGACGCGTTCCGATCCCTGTCCATCAGCAATCAGTTTTTGTGATGAGATCTGATAGCGAATTTGCTGACCCCGGATCTCGCTGTCATCTTGAGCTAACATCGCTTGACCAATCATCAGCAGTTCGTCGTCAGCCATTTTGTAATACAGCTGCTTTGCTTGACCGTGCAAGGTTTTTCCCTCATCGGTCAACTGAGAAAAGGTAGCAGGATTGCCATAACCTTCAATTTGTTCGATTTTGCCGTTTTCCGGATTACGAATCACGACCAGTCGTTCAGCATTGATATTAATACTGCCCTGAACCAGTTTAACATTAGAAATATAGGTCACTCGGTTGTTCTTCATATCCAACTGCAGGCTATCTGAGTTGATATGAATGGGCTGTTGGGTATCAGTAGACAGAGCCAATGTCGGTGCCGAAGCAAATAAACAAGCCAAAAGACTAAGGTGTGAAAGTTTCATATCTACCTTGTACATGGTTATAGAGAACCGCCGAATGGTCAGACAAATTACCCTTCATCGCCTGCCCGTGAGTTTCAAACTGTGGCCCGATCAACGTGACTTGGCTATCAGACCAAAAGTCACGATTATCGAGTTGAATGCTAAATTTACTGGTTGTGAGTCGTTCAAAGCCAGAATCCGCCAATAAATTATGGGCCACAACGTCATCATAAAGGATCAACACTTGCTGTTTAGTGAGAATTCCGCGTTTTGCCGTTAATTGCCACTCTTGGGTTGTTCCATCTCGATACACTTTAAGGACGGGATACTCAAACGTCGTGTTGCCACTTTCCGCATAAAAATCTAAGTGTTGTGAGATAATCTCATAATTCCGTACACCTTGTTGATTGTAGGTGACGTTGTTGAGATGTTTGCCGCTGAACATCGGCAGCTCAAAATTTGGGGTAACTTGAATCGCCGTCGATTGATCTTTATCCAGCAGATAATACCCCGACCAAGCAGCGACAAAAAATAAACAAAGATAAAGGATACGAGTCAAGCTCATATGCTCAGACCTTGATAGGTTTCCAGTTGATCTCGAGCTTGTAAAATAAGATCACAGACTTCACGTACCGCCCCATGTCCCCCTTTAATATGAGTGACATAATTGGCTTTTTGAATCAGTAAAGGGTGTCCATCAGCGACACATACTTTGAGTGCGACCTTGTCCATGACGGGCCAATCGATCAGATCATCGCCAATATAAGCGGTGTGTTCTGGGGCAATGGCCAGCTTTTGACAAATATCGTGATAAGCGCTGAGTTTATCATCTTGGCCTTGGTAAACCAGTGAAATACCTAACGCTTTCATGCGATTTTCGACTATTTTTGACTGACGACCTGTAATGATCGCAATCTGAATTCCCGCTTTCATTAGAGACTTTACGCCATAGCCATCGCGGGTATGGAAGGTTTTTAGCTCTTCCCCCTGGTTACCCATGTAGACCAACCCGTCAGAGAACACACCGTCAACATCACAAATCAGCAGTTGGATCTGCTTAGCGATGGCGAATACGTTGGCATCCACTTGACCATATAAAGTGGTGATTGGTTGAGTCATCACATCACTCCTGCTTTGAGTAGGTCGTGCATATTTAAAGCGCCAACCAACTTATGGTTATCGACCAGCATTAAGCCATTAATACGTTTCTCTTGCATTAAGTTTAGCCCTTCTACCGCGAGTAGGTGGGGGGAAGCAACGGTTGGGTTTTGCGTCATGACTTGCTCGATAGTCGCGCTATGAATATCCACTCGTTTATCGAGAATTCGGCGCAGATCGCCATCAGTGAAAATCCCCACTAAGCGATCATCGTCGCTGACGACGGCGGTCATGCCTAAGCCTTTTTGACTGATTTCTAGTAGTGCTTCTCTGATCAGTGCATTAGGCGAAACTTTAGGCAGCGCTTCTCCTTGGTGCATGATATCCGATAGCTTAAGCAGTAATTTACGGCCAAGAGCACCACCAGGATGTGATAACGCAAAATCTTCAGCGGTAAACCCCCGTGCTTGCAGAAGTGCAACGGCTAATGCATCGCCCATGACTAACGTGGCTGTGGTGCTTGATGTCGGCGCTAAACCTAGCGGACAGGCTTCTTCAGGAACAGTGATTTGTAAATGGATATCGGCCAAGTTCGCCATGGTTGAACGGGGGTTACCAGTCATACTGATGATGCGATTATTGAGCCGTTTTAATACCGGAAATAGCGCTAGAATCTCAGAAGATTCACCAGAGTTAGAAATGGCAAGCACAATATCACCGCGTTCTATCATACCAAGATCGCCATGCGAGGCTTCGCCTGGGTGTACGAAAAAAGCCGAAGTGCCTGTACTGGCTAACGTCGCGGCAATTTTTTTACCAATATGCCCAGATTTACCGATCCCCATTACGGCGACTTTACCCTGTTTATTCGCGATAATCATTTCACACGCTTGAGTAAAATCAGCATTAAAGTACTGTTCTAATTGTTGTAATCCGGCAATTTCAGTGGCCAGCACTTGCTGAGCAACACGGCGGTAATCAAAGTTTTCAGACATTCCCATTCCCTACATTAAGCAGCCATATTCATCAATAAATACCCTTGATAGGCAATGAATATGATAAACAGTACAGCACCCTCGAGACGGTTAATACTGCGTGATTTACCAAGGGCCATGATCACTAGTAATAATGAGACCGCTAACATGACCCAAAAGTCACGGCCCATAACGCTATCGCTCAGTATCGATGGGTTTAAAATCCCAGGAATACCCATTACGGCAAGAATATTAAACACATTCGAGCCGATGATATTGCCGACGGCCATATCATCTTCACCTTTTAATACTCCAGCCAGCGAGGCAGCAAGTTCTGGTAAGCTGGTTCCGACGGCAATAATCGTCAGTCCGATAACCAAATCACTCATACCAAAATACTTGGCAATGATCACTGAGTTATCAACAAGCATGCTGGCCGCAAAAGGCAGTAGTATTAGACCAATAACGACCCAGATGATGGCTTTTTTATTACTCACATCGCTTGGAATCTCTGATTCACATTCTGCCAATAAGGCATCACCATTTTGCTGCTCTTTACGACTAATGTGTAACATCGCTAAGATAAACACCGCAAAGAGAACAAACAGCAGAATACCTTCATAAAAGCCTAAATAGCTATTCCAGAGCAGAAGACCAGATAATAACGTCACGCCAACCATCAGTGGTAATTCGCGACGCAAGACCATTGAACTGATTGATAATGGTTTAATTAATGCCGTGATGCCGAGGATCAACGCAATATTGGCGATGTTCGAACCGAGTACGTTACCCACCGCGGTATCCGTTTTGCCATCTAAAGCGGCGGTAGCTGAAACCATCATTTCAGGGGCTGATGAGCCCATCGCTAAAATAGTCATCCCGATAACTAAGGGAGAAATACCGACGTTACGTGCGATGGCGGCAGCGCCAAAAACCAGCTTATCGGCACTCCAAACCAGTAGAATCAGGCCGACAATCAGTAATCCAGTGGCTTCGAGCATGGCGATTCCTAATCTCAATAAAAAATGAATGAGTAACCGCTAATTTTGACGTGTTGGTCACTAAAAGGGAAGTCGAAAATAACATTTATTGTGGCATTTTTATCAAGGGTTTTCATGCGTGATTGCGCTTAATTGAGAGAAATCGGACGCTTTACTTACACTTTGTTACCGATTTTTCCGGATAGTCAAAGGTTCGATGACGTTTTCATCACTCTTCTTATCGTCAGTGATGTAAGGTTATTAGAGCAAAATATCACTGGCCGGAGAGAGGGCTTGTCGAATGACTAATTGAACAGCGCTTTTAATTTAGGCCTAATCTGCTTATGATTGCGCATCATCTGGATGGAAAACCACAACAGCGAATCGAGAGTATGTCCGAAACTGATCTAGTGACCATCAATAAGTTAACCTTTTCCCGAGCCAATCGTCTCATCTTTGATCAGGTGAGTCTGCAGGTACCGAAAGGGAAAATCACCGCCATTATGGGGCCTTCTGGAATAGGCAAGACGACCTTGTTACGTTTGATTGGTGGTCAACTCCTGCCTGAAGCCGGTGATATTTGGTTTGATGGCGATAATATTCCCCATTTATCACGTAAACAGCTTTATCAAGCCCGTAAAAAAATGAGCATGCTTTTCCAATCAGGTGCTCTATTTACCGATCTTAATGTGTTTGATAATGTCGCCTTTCCACTTCGCGAACATACGAAATTAAACGAGGCGTTGATAAAAACACTGGTCCTTCTTAAGCTTGAAGCGGTGGGTTTACGCGGAGCTGCCCATTTAATGCCAAGCGAGCTGTCTGGTGGTATGGCACGTCGAGCCGCCTTAGCGCGAGCCATCGCGCTTGATCCGGAGCTGATCATGTACGATGAACCGTTTGTTGGCCAAGATCCTATCACCATGGGGGTTCTGGTTGAGCTGATCCGTAACTTAAATCAAGCATTAGGTTTAACGTCGGTGGTGGTGTCTCATGATGTGCCTGAAGTGATGAGTATTGCTGATTGGGTTTATTTATTGGCGGATGGCAAGGTGATTGCTTTTGGTACGCCGCAAGAACTGGAAAATAACCCAGATCCACGCGTGCAACAATTTTTACGCGGTGAAGCGGATGGGCCTGTCCCTTTTCGTTTTCCTGCGCAGTCGATAGAGAAGGACTTGTTTGATGGCCAATAATTGGGAGCAAGCAATCAGTCGCTTTGGTCGGCGCTGTTTAGGCGTTGGCGAATCTTTTGGGCGAGCGAGCTTGATGCTGTTTGGGGCTCTGGTAGGAAGACCAAGACCGATCCAACATTTACCTCTGCTGATTAAACAATTGTACAGCGTTGGCGTACAGTCTCTGGCGATTATTATCGTCTCAGGCCTGTTTATTGGCATGGTTCTCAGCTTGCAAGGTTATGTAATCCTAGTGGATTTTGGGGCTGAAACTAGCTTAGGGCAAATGGTGGCCTTGTCGTTATTGCGTGAGCTTGGCCCTGTTGTCACGGCATTGCTGTTCGCGGGACGAGCCGGTTCGGCGTTGACGGCAGAAATTGGCTTAATGAAAGCTACCGAACAAATCTCCAGTTTAGAAATGATGGCCGTGGATCCGCTTAAGCGAATCATTGCCCCACGTTTGTGGGCTGGACTGATTTCGATGCCTTTACTGGCGATGATCTTTATGGCAGTAGGTATTTGGGGTGGGCACTTAGTCGGCGTTGATTGGAAAGGTATTGATCAAGGTAGTTTTTGGTCGGTAATGCAATCGTCGGTTGAATTAGGTAGAGATATTGGTAACAGCCTGATCAAATGTGTGGTCTTTGCGATCACAGTAACTTGGATCGCGCTGTTTAACGGTTATGACGCTATTCCTACTTCAGAAGGGATTAGCCGAGCGACAACACGTACCGTGGTACACTCGTCTTTGGCGGTGTTAGCACTGGATTTTGTTCTGACCGCATTGATGTTTGGGAATTAAACATGCAGCAAACACGAAAAGTAGAATTTTGGGTAGGGAGTTTTGTGCTAGCAGGAATTTGCGCAATTCTTATTATGATTTTTCACGTAGCTGACGTGAAAGGGTTAGGTTCAAACGATACTTACTCATTAACCGCTGAGTTCGATAATATCGGCAATTTGAAAGTTCGCTCACCAGTCAAAGTGGGTGGTGTAGTCGTGGGGCGCGTATCCGATATTCAGCTAGATCGTCATCGTTTATTGCCGGTTGTGACCATGGCGATTGATAGTCGATATGATCAGTTTTCTGAAAACTCCAGTGTGAAAATACTCACTTCAGGATTAATTGGTGAGCAATACATAGGTTTAGTGCCCGGATTTGTCTTTGATGATGAGCAAATGCTCAAAGATGGTGACCATATTGAAGACACCAAATCAGCGCTGGTATTGGAAGATTTAATCGGCCAAGTGCTGTATAGCGTAGGCAGTTCAGACAGTAAAAAACAGGAGTAAATCATGTTGAAACGGTATTGGGTTTTAGTACTAGGCCTGTTTTTTTCATTGGCAATTCAAGCCGAAGTGATTGATAAAACGCAGCCTTATCAGATGATGAAACAAGTGGCAGAAAAGTCATTTGCTCGTTTAAAAGCGGAACAACCTAAGATTCGCGACAATCCTGAGTATCTTAAAGTCATTGTTGAAGAAGAGCTGATGCCTTACATCAATGAGCAGTATGCAGCGTTGAAACTACTCGGCACACATTTACAAGGGGCTAATCGTGAAGAGGTTGGCCAGTTCATTACGGCGTTTCGCGCTTATATGGTGACAAGCTATGCACAAGCCTTAACTCAATATAACGATCAGCGCGTTGAGTTTGCTCCTGAAGTTCCAGTCCCAGAAGGGCGACGGATTACTGGTGTACAGGTGGAACTGATCGATCCACCAAGACCGAATGTGAAAATTGAATTCCGTCTGCGTCAGGAGAGAAATGGAGAATGGAAAGGATTTGATATGATTGCAGAAGGGATCAGTTTGTTATCAAGTAAGCAATCTGAGTGGAGCGGTAAAATCCGTCAAGACGGGATCTTAGCGGTCGCGAAAGAGTTGCAACGCTTATCAGAGCAACCGATCCGTTTTGAGAGTGAGTCACAATGAGTGAGCAATGGCAAATGACCAATCCTGAACACGCCTTATTAAAAGGCGCGCTGGATAGAGAAACCGTTCCTAACTTGTGGCGTCATTTACAAACTTGGCAACCGACGGCTTTGCAATGCGAGATTTCTTTAGCAGAGGTACAACGTATCGATTCTGCGGGGATGGTAATGCTCATTCACTTAATAGAGCATGCAAAAACACAAAACTGTCATATAATGCTGAGTTTTGTGCCACAACAACTGCGCACATTATTTCAGTTGAGCAACATCGAAGCGATGATGACTCAACATATTCAACCATTAGCAGGGGTGAATTGTGGATAGCACACAAGTACAACAATTATTACAACAAGCGCTCAACCTTGAAGAGCTACATGTCAAAGGTGAAGGTAGCCATTATGAAGTGATCGCGATTGATGCGAGCTTCGAGACGATGAGTCGAGTGAAAAAACAGCAACTGATTTATGCTCCATTAATGGCGTACATTCAGCGTAATGATATTCACGCGGTATCAATCAAAACGTTCACCCCACAAGAGTGGGCTCGCAATAAAAAGTTGATGTCGCTGTAAGGTTTTTTAATGGAAAAATTTCGAGTTATTGGGTCAGATAAGCCGCTGCAAGGTGAAGTGACCATTTCCGGTGCAAAAAATGCTGCACTGCCTATTTTATTTGCGTCCATTTTGGCCGAAGAACCAATTGAAGTCGCTAACGTCCCTCACTTACGTGACATTAATACCACGATGGAACTGCTCAAACGCTTAGGCGCAAAAGTGGAACGTAATGGTTCGGTTCATGTTGACGCTAGCCAAATTAACCAATATTGCGCGCCATACGACCTCGTAAAAACCATGCGTGCCTCTATTTGGGCATTGGGTCCACTGGTTGCGCGCTTTGGTCAAGGCCAAGTTTCGCTACCCGGTGGTTGTGCGATTGGTGCACGTCCCGTCGATTTGCATATTCATGGCCTCGAGCAATTGGGTGCGACGATTACGTTAGAAGACGGTTATGTCAAAGCGAGCGTTGATGGGCGCTTACAAGGTGCGCATATTGTTATGGACAAAGTCAGTGTCGGTGCCACGATTACCATCATGTGTGCCGCGACATTGGCAGAAGGTAAAACGGTATTAGATAACGCTGCTCGAGAGCCGGAAATTGTTGATACTGCTGCCTTTTTAAATAAACTCGGCGCTAAAATTACCGGTGCAGGTACAGACAGTATCACTATCGAGGGTGTTGAACGTCTTGGTGGTGGTCGTCATGCTGTGGTTGCTGATCGCATTGAAACGGGCACCTTTTTAGTTGCTGCGGCAGTCTCTCATGGCAAGATCCTCTGTCGCAATACCAAAGCCAGTTTACTGGAAGCGGTACTCGCTAAATTAGAAGAAGCTGGCGCAGAAATTGAAACTGGCGATGATTGGATAAGTTTGGACATGACTGGGCGAGAGCTGAAAGCCGTGTCAATTCGCACCGCTCCCCATCCTGGTTTTCCGACCGATATGCAAGCCCAATTTACTCTCCTGAATATGATGGCCAAAGGTGGCGGTAAAATTACCGAAACCATCTTTGAAAACCGTTTTATGCACGTACCTGAATTGATGCGTATGGGAGCCAAAGCCGAAGTTGAGGGGAACACGGTGATTTGTGGTGATGTCGAATCATTGAGTGGAGCTCAAGTGATGGCAACGGATCTACGAGCTTCCGCGAGCTTAGTGATCGCGGGTTGTATTGCTAAAGGTGAAACCATCGTTGATCGGATTTATCATATCGATCGTGGCTATGAACGCATCGAAGATAAATTGTCGGCGTTAGGGGCTCATATCGAACGTGTCAGTGAGCCAAACTAACGGGCTCAAGGGTTAATGAGCCGAAATTTTAGGATTTCGGCTTTTTTATTTAAGCTCCATTGGAGAATCTGCATGATTGCTGTCTTGCGTCTTTTGGCATTAGCTCTATTTGCTGTTGTGATGTTTGTTTTTGGATGTGGCTATTGTTTGCTCAGTCCGCGCAATCCAAAACACGTTTTCACCTTTGGCCGTCTGTTTGCCAAAATGTCTCGGGTATTTGGTATTACTTTAGAGCTGCGTATTCCTGAGGATGCTTATCATCGTGGTCAGGCGATTTATATTGCTAACCATCAAAATACTTGGGATCTTTTTACCGTCTCTGCGGCGGTAACGCCTAAAGTGGTCACGGTAGGCAAAAAAAGCCTATTATGGACGCCGTTGTTTGGTCAGTTGTATTGGCTAACCGGCAATATTTTGATTGATCGCAGCAATAAGGCCAAAGCTAAAGGCACGATTGATCAAGTGGTGGATAGTATGAATAACAGTGACGTTTCGGTCTGGATGTTCCCTGAAGGAACGCGTTCCCGTGGCCGGGGGTTACTGCCTTTTAAAGCGGGTGCTTTTCATGCTGCGATAGGTGCGAAAGTGCCGATTATTCCGATAGTGTGCAGTTCTACCAATCATTTACGTTTAAATCGTTGGAATAATGGTCATGTGATTGTCGAAATGCTGCCGCCCGTTAGTACGGAAGGGTTAACTCGAGAACAAGTCCGTGAATTATCTAAGCAGTGTCACCATGATATGCAAATCAAATTGGCTGAACTTGATGCCGAAGTGGCGCGATTAGATGCTCAACCAGCTCGTGGATAATTGCCTTTTATAGAATCACTGAGCCGTTGAAGTCTCGCTAATACATCAGAGAAAAGAAAAAAGGTTGCTTATCAAGCAACCTTTTTTATCGCGAGAACGCTTATCGACGAACAGCGATCGCTTCAATTTCAATCCCAACATCTTTCGGTAAACGAGCCACCTCAACGCAAGAACGTGCAGGGTAATTGGCGACGTTGTGATCATCAAAAAATTGACCGTATACTTGATTTACGGTCGCAAAATCATTGAGATCTTTGACAAACACGGTCATTTTAACGATATCACCTACCGTTAATCCTGCCGATTCAACCACCGCTTTAACGTTATCTAAAGATTGTTTTGCTTGAGCAGCGATATCAGCAGGGACTTCTCCTGTCACTGGGTTTACAGGGATTTGGCCTGAAGTCAACACCATGTTACCTAAATCAATTCCCTGAATATAAGGACCGATTGCCGCTGGAGCCGATTCGGTATGCAGAACTTTAGTCATGCGAGTTATTCCATAATCTTGATTAAAAATGAGTTTTTAGTGTGCCTCTAAACCTAGTAGAGGTAAAGAGGCAATCGGCAGAACCTTGGCGGTTTGCACTTCGTTTATGGATGTTACGTCGTTAGTACGAATGAACTCTGTTTAGGCTTCGCGTTCGGTGACCACTTCGCGTGAAAAGACTTTCTCACAGTATTTACATTTAAGACGAATTTCATTGGCTTTCTCAAAAATGCGGAAGCTACTCTCAACGGGTTCATTGTGTGAGATACAGTTGCTGTTTGGGCAAGCAAAAACGTTATTGATCTTTTCTGGCAGCGTTAAGGCTAATTTTTTAACGACTTGATAATCTTCTATTTGGTTAACCGTTGCATGGGGGGCATAAAGTGCGAGTTTATTGGCTTGATCTTCGTTGATAAAGACATTCTCTATCTTCAGGAGATCTTTATGGCCAAGTGCAGAAGAGGGAAGATTGAGTCCGATAGTGACGCGTTGGTGAGAGTTGTGCATATCAAATAAACGCAAGACTTTGATCCCAACCTTGGCTGGGATGTGATCAATAACCGTCCCGTTTTTAATCGCTTCAACTTGCAGTTTAGTCTCTTTATTCATGTTCGGCTCCATTACAGTGACTCATTTAACACAAGGGCGAGCAGTGCTTCACGGGCATAGACCCCATTCTCGGCTTGTTGAAAGAAGTAGGCGTGCGAGGTTTTATCGACATCCGTTGTGATTTCATCAACCCGTGGCAACGGATGGAGGACTTTCATGTTTGAGCGAGCGTCTTGCAGCATCGTCGCCGTTAACACGAAGGCGGATTTAATATGCGCGTATTCTGATTCATCGAAACGTTCTTTTTGGACTCGTGTCATGTATAAAATGTCGAGTTCAGGGATCACGCTTTCCATATCGCTATGTAGGCTGTATTGCAGCCCGGCATCATCAAGTTCTTCACAAATGTAATCGGGCATTGCCAGTGCTTCTGGAGCGACAAAGAAGAAGCGGTTGTTGTCAAACTTCGCCAATGCTTGAGTTAAAGAGTGAACGGTACGGCCATATTTCAAATCACCGACAAAGGCGATGTTTAAGTTATTTAAACGGCCTTGAGTTTCAAAAATGGAGAATAAGTCGAGCAGGGTTTGTGTCGGATGTTGATTCGAACCATCACCAGCATTAATCACCGGTATGCCATTAGAAAATTCAGAAGCAAGACGAGCGGCTCCCTCTTGAGGATGACGCATAACAAATGCATCAACGTAAGAGGCTATCACCTGAACTGAATCGGCTAAGGTTTCGCCTTTTTTAGCCAGTGACGTATTACCACCATTATCAAAACCAATCACGCTGCCACCGATACGTTGTACCGCTGTTTCAAAAGAGAGTCGCGTTCGAGTTGAGGGTTCGAAAAAACAACTGGCAATAACCTTATCTTTAATCAGAGTCGGTTTCGGTTCTGCTTTTAGCTGACCTGCGGTGTGGACAATCAATTCCAGTTCTGCTCGTGATAGCTCAGAAATGGAGATGATGTGCTTTTGGTAAAGCGAATTGGTCATAATGTCTTCCCTTGCTTGGTGTTTCGGCCATAAAAAAGCCCCCCGATCTGGGAGGCTATTTATTATCAATAAAGGGTAACAACGCATTGACTAGTAAGCAAAATTGCTCACCGCAATGAAGCATAGAAACATGGTTGATATCGTTTCTGTTCACAAGCCACCCCTTAGACAAATTGCTGGGCATTATACGCCGAACTTTTCTCAAGGCAAGCGTTTGCTTAGTGAGTTTTTCGTTTACTTATTAACCATTAAATGCATGGTTATCCACCTAAGGTGGCGACCATCACGGCTTTGATGGTATGGAGTCGGTTTTCCGCTTGATCAAACACGATCGCGTGTTCGGACTCAAACACTTCTTCAGTAACCTCTAAGCCTTGCATACCATATTTTTCGGCTACTTGTTTACCAACGGTGGTTTGATCATTATGAAAGGCGGGTAAGCAGTGCATGAATTTAACGCGAGGATTCCCCGTGGCACGAATAGCCGCCATATTAACTTGATAAGGCGTCATGATCGCCACGCGTTCGTCCCACGCTTCGGGTTCTTCTCCCATTGAGACCCAAACATCGGTGTAGAGGAAATCGCAGCCTTTGACGCCTTCTGCCACATCTTCGGTCAAGGTAATACTTGCCCCTGTTTGTTGGGCAATACTTTGACAAATATCGACTAATTGACGATCTGGCCAGAAAGCTTTAGGAGCGACTAAGCGAATATCCATGCCCATTTTTGCCGCGCCGACCATGAGTGAATTACCCATGTTATTGCGCGCATCACCAAGATAAGCAAAGCGGATTTGATCTAGAGCTTTACCATGAGAAAACTCTTGCATGGTTAGGAAATCAGCCAGAATTTGCGTTGGATGAAACTCATCAGTCAGGCCATTCCATACTGGAACCCCAGCATATTGGCCAAGTTCTTCGACGATCGATTGACCATAACCGCGATATTGGATGCCATCGTACATACGGCCCAATACTCGTGCGGTATCTTTCATCGATTCTTTATGGCCAATTTGTGAGCCGGAAGGGCCAATATAGGTGACTTGAGCGCCTTGATCAAAGGCGGCAACTTCAAAAGCGCAGCGGGTACGTGTGGAGGCTTTCTCAAAAATAAGCGCGATGTTTTTGCCCAGCAAGGTTTTTTGCTCGGTGCCTGCGTATTTGGCTCGCTTTAAGTCCGCCGCTAGACTCAACAAAAATTGAATTTCTTGGGGAGTGAAGTCAAGTAATTTTAGAAAATTACGCTGACGCAAATTAAAAGCCATATCGAGTCCTTAACCATAAAAAAGAATAGGACCAGTTAAACATATAAATGCTATAAAAGTGAATAATTATTTTTTGTTGGGCGGTGAGTTATGTGAAATAACTCACCGCATTGGATTACAAGTTTTCTTCCGCAAATTCGGCTAAGCGGCTGCGGACGACACCATTGAGATGGATGTTGGCACTACCTTCGAAGTTTTTGAAACGCTCAACCATATAGGTAAGCCCTGAGGTTACTGGTGTGAGGTAGTGGGAATCAATTTGTGCCAAGTTACCTGAACAGACAATTTTGGTTCCTTCTCCACAACGAGTAATGATGGTTTTAATTTGTGATGCGGTTAAGTTTTGGCACTCATCCAATAAGACAAAGGCATTTTGTATTGAGCGGCCACGCATAAAGTTGATCGACTTAAATTGAATATTGGCTTTATCACAGATGTATTTGAGCGAGCCCTCGGTACAGTGATCGTGCTTGTGCAGCGCTTCTAAAGTATCGGTGATGGCGGCTAACCACGGCATCATTTTCTCTTCTTCACTACCCGGTAAAAAGCCAATCGACTCACCAATGTCGGGTGTGTTGCGAGTCACAATGATTTTATCGAACATTTTGCGTTCGATGGTTTGGTCTAAGGCGGCCGCCATAGCCAGTAACGTTTTACCACTACCGGCCGCGCCGGTGAGAATGACTAGATCAATCTCAGGATCGAGCAAGGCATCTAATGCCATGGCTTGATAAATGTTTTTTGGCATGATGTCCCAGACTTTGCGGTGCATGAGCCGTTCACGTCCAAGATCACGTAGGGTTATTGAGTCATCGCTGAGGGTTTCGACTCGAGCGGTGAAGTCACTTTCTTCATCCAATACATATTGATTAATGTAGGTGGGTTCGAAGGGTTTGCGATCCAATTTATGGAAAGTTTTGCCTCCCAAAGTATAACTGTCCACACTATCGACATTATCCCAAAAATTACCGGGACGGGTCTGAAAGCCTTTTGTGAGGTATTGTACATCGTCAATTAATTGGTCAGTTCGGTAATCTTCAACAAAGCGTACTCCCGCTCCCTTCGCACGTAAACGCATGTTGATGTCTTTGGTGATTAATACCACCGAACGCGGTGCGCGCTTATTTTGTAGGTGCAATACGGCATTCAAGATCCGATTGTCTCCCTCCTTGTCGGTAAACGCTTTAACCGTTTCATGCACTTCGTAATCGGCCAAAATGGCAATCGTTCCTTTATTGCCACCTGAATTTTTTAAGGGGATACCTTCAGAGATCTCATCCGGTGTTGCATCGTGGAAAATGTTTTCCAAGGCACGGATGGCAACTCGTGCGTCTCGGGCCACATCGCGTTTGCTGTCTTTAATTCTGTCGAGTTCTTCGAGGACGGTCATCGGGATGACGACGTCGTGTTCTTGGAAGGAGTAAATTGCAAGAGGTTCATGCAATAGTATGTTGGTGTCTAGGACAAACAGTTTCCGGTCAGTATCGCCCATAAGCGTCTCCTTGCTATGTGATAGCGGGTATAATGAAGGTCTGCATTCTTGTGCTTACGATCGATTCTACGCTGTCGCCAGGTTGTCGATCACTGCGGATAGAAGGCAAACTGGTATGGATACTCTCTGTTTGAACAAGCATATCGTATGCCAACAAATCTTACGTCGACGTAAGCTGATACCAGTTTGGTATCGTTTGGCAACCTGCTGGTCTTTTTCAGTATAGCAACCTATTGAATTAGCATTGCCATTAAAATGTGACACTTTGATGTCAGCCAACCACTCAAGAAAAAAAGCGTGGAATGGGCGTGACCTGTATCACGCCATCAAGTAAGATTAGCGACCTTTTTCTGCACCATAACGGTAGGACAAGTAGACTTTTTCTTGACGCCGGTGCAGTCACGGTAACGGATAATGTTTAATCCCAATAGATGAGGTAGTCTTGATGACTTTTGCTTTAGGGCAACGCTGGATAAGTGATACAGAAAGTGATTTAGGGTTGGGTACAGTGGTCGCGATGGACGCTCGTACAGTGACGTTAATGTTTGCCGCATCCGAAGAGAACCGAGTGTATGCGCGTCATGATGCGCCAGTCACACGAGTGGCTTTTAATGTCGGTGATACGGTTGATAGTCAAGAAGGTTGGTCACTCAATGTTGAACAAGTGGTGGAAGATCAGGGCGTACTCACCTATTTAGGGACTCGTGAAGATACTCAACAAGCAGGCATTGCATTGCGAGAGATTTTTCTGAGTAACCAAATCCGCTTCAATAAGCCACAAGATAAGTTGTTTGCTGGGCAAATTGATCGGATGGATAACTTTGTGTTGCGTTATCGTGCGTTGACCAATCAATACCAGCAGCATAAAAGCCCAATGCGCGGCCTATGTGGTATGCGTGCGGGGTTAATTCCTCATCAATTATACATTGCCCATGAAGTGGGTCGCCGTTATGCCCCTCGTGTCTTGTTAGCCGATGAAGTAGGTCTTGGTAAAACCATCGAAGCGGGGATGATCATTCATCAGCAAGTGTTGGCTGGACGCGCAGAGCGGATTTTAATTGTGGTGCCTGAAACATTGCAGCATCAGTGGCTGGTAGAAATGCTGCGCCGCTTTAACTTGCACTTTTCGGTATTTGATGAAGAGCGCTGTGTTGAGGCCTATGCCGAAGCGGATAATCCGTTTGAAACCCAGCAATATGTTTTATGTTCATTAGATTTCTTACGTAAAAGCCGGCAACGTTTTGAACAAGCGCTCGAAGCAGAATGGGATCTGTTAGTGGTTGATGAGGCGCACCATTTACAATGGAGCCAAGATAAACCGAGTCGTGAATATCAAGTCATCGAAGGATTAGCAGAACGCACACCCGCGGTATTATTGTTAACCGCGACACCAGAGCAATTGGGACGCGAAAGTCATTTTGCTCGTTTACGCTTGTTGGATGCGGATCGTTTTTATGACTATGACGCGTTTGTTAAAGAAGAAGAGCAATATGCGCCTGTCGCTGATGCCGTGAGTGCGCTGTTATCTGGTCTTGTATTGACTGATACCGCAAAAAATCAAATCGCGGAATTATTATCTGAGCAGGACGTCGAGCCCTTACTGCGGGTACTAGACAGTCAAGCTGACGAACAGGAAAAAGCCGCTGCCCGTGATGAGTTGATCAGCAATCTTATGGATCGCCACGGTACAGGACGCGTTCTATTTAGAAATACGCGCGCTGCGATTAAAGGCTTCCCTAAGCGGAACGTGCATTTATTGCCGATGGAGATTCCAGCGCAGTACAGTACTTCAATGCGCGTCGCGGGGATGATTGGTGGTAAGCTGAGTCCACAAGCGCGAGCGATGAAAATGCTCTATCCAGAAGAAATCTTCCAAGAGTTTGAAGGCGATGATGCGAGCTGGTGGCAGTTTGATTCACGAGTCAATTGGTTGATTGATAAGGTTAAAGCCAAACGTAGCGAAAAGATTTTAGTCATTGCATCTCGCTCAAGTACCGCGTTGCAATTAGAGCAAGCTCTTCGTGAGCGAGAAGGGATCCGCGCGACGGTGTTCCATGAAGGAATGTCGATCATTGATCGCGATAAAGCGGCGGCTTATTTTGCTCAAGAAGAGGGCGGAGCTCAGGTACTGATTTGTAGTGAAATTGGCTCTGAAGGACGTAACTTCCAGTTTGCTCACCAACTGGTTATGTTTGATCTGCCGTTTAACCCTGATTTGCTTGAGCAGCGGATTGGTCGCTTAGATCGTATTGGTCAAGAAAATGACATCGATATTTATGTACCTTATTTGCAAGGGACGTCACAAGGGATTCTGGCTCGCTGGTTTAATGAAGGATTGAATGCTTTTGCTGAAACGTGTCCAACTGGGCGTGCGGTCTACGATCAATTCTCCGAAGCTTTGATCGCAATGCTAGCCACGGCAGACAGCAGTGAATTGGAGAGCGTGATCGACGCTTCAGCTAAGCTTAATCAAACCCTAAAAAGCCAATTGGAACAAGGGCGTGACCGTTTATTGGAAATGCACTCGAATGGTGGAGAAAAAGCGTTGCAGATCGCTCAGTCGATTGCAGAAACCGATGGCGATACCAATCTGGTTTCTTTCGCATTAAGTTTGTTTGATGCCGTTGGGTTAAATCAAGATGACCGTGGTGACAATGCTTTAGTGGTTACGCCTTCTGAACATATGATGGTTTCGAGTTATCCCGGTTTGCCTTATGAAGGGGCGACGATTACTTTTGACCGTAATACAGCGCTCTCTCGTGAAGATATGCACTTTATCAGTTGGGAGCACCCGATGATTCAAGGTGGGATTGATCTTCTAATGAGTGAAGGGGTTGGCGTTTGTGCGGTATCATTGTTGAAAAATAAAGCGCTGCCAGTGGGGACGATTCTATTAGAGATGGTCTATCTGGTGGATGCTCAAGCGCCTAAGAGCAGCGGTATCAGCCGTTTCTTACCCGCAACCCCTATCCGCATTCTGATGGATGGCCGCGGCAATGATTTATCGGCGCAAGTCGATTTTGAAAGCTTTAATCGCCAGTTAAGCCCGGTGAATCGTCATTTAGCCAGTAAATTAGTCGCTTCTGTACAGGCTGAGATTCATCGCTTGATCGTTGCCAGCGATCCTGCGGTTAGCGCGAAAGTAGAGGCGATTCGTGAGCAGGCCAAGCAGGAGATGGAGCATAACTTGCACGCAGAGTTAGCGCGTTTATTGGCACTGAAAGCGGTTAACCCGAATATCCGTGATGAAGAGATCAGCGCATTAGAGCAGCAGATGAGCGCATTAAGTGGGTATATTTCTCAAGCGCAATATCAACTTGATTCACTGCGTTTGATTGTGGTTTCACATAACTAACGTTATATCTCGTACGCTTTAATGTTAAAAGGCTTTGTCAAATGACAAAGCCTTTTTTGATCCGTTCGAATCGGATGTGAAATAGAGCCCCCGCTTTTACGATTAGATTAGCCATTTCCACCAAATAAACAGCGCTAAGAAACCGAATAGATAAATCAATCCGACGATCGATAACGCTCGCGTTTTTTTACCGAGCGCTAATTCGGCTGGTAAAGGGGTCTTAGTGACTAAGATGTAATTAAGTAGGGCAAAAAATGGCGTGGTCATAAATGCCATTACCATGGCAAAGTTGAGCATCGGCATCAAGGCAAACGCCCAAAAGACAATGATGGCTAACGCCAGCGCTGAAACGATAAATAGCCATGTTTGAAACAAACGAGGCGAAGCGTGAGTTTTATGTTGCAGTAAACGCTGTGCTTCGGCAATTACACGCGAATAGCCATCAATCACGGTAATCGTGCTGCCAAAAATACAGAAAAAGGCGATAACAGCAATCAAATAGCGCGACCATTCACCAATGGTGGAAGCGTACAAACCAACCAGCTGATGAGAAAATCCAATCCCTGATTGTGCCAGCTCAACCCCTGTACCGTGTAGCACCAAACTGCCCAGGGCAAGAAACACGATAGCGAGCACGGCAGTACCAATATAGCCGACATTAAAATCAAACAGTGCTGACTGTGCAGTCACATTTTGTTGGCGGCGCTGACTTTTTAGCCACATTGAGGTTAAGCTCGAAATTTCAATCGGTGCCGGCATCCAGCCCATCGTCACGACGATAAAACCGATCGCAGCGAATGTCCAAGGTGAGGGCGTTTCGCTGACCACGGTTAATGGGGCAGGCCCAGTTGCGGCAATAAAGACTGCGGTGAGAGTCGCTAGGGTGAGCACTGCCATGATGGTTTTGGAGAGAACATCCAAAGCTTTGTAGTGCCCTGCGATCAAAATAATCAAACAAGTTACTAAAATGAAGCCGCTAAGTACGCTGGTCGCTATTTCAAATGGGATGAAGTAACCCAGTAAACTGGCACTGAATAACAGTAACGCAGCCGTATTAACTATTGCGGAGAAAATACTTAATAGAGTGAATCCCCACAGGTAGGTTTTTCCTAGTTTAGCGTAACCTTCAACGAGGCTTTCTCCGGTTCCCATGGTGTATTGAACACCAGCTTTAAAGAAAGGGTATTTGAATAAATTCACCAGTAAAATCAATGCCGCTAATTGCCAGCCATAAATTGCGCCAGCTTGAGTGGAAGCGACAAGATGGGAGCCTCCTACTGCCGCTGCGGCCATCATGATCCCCGGACCAAGTGAGCGAACTAATTGTTTTAACCTGAGTTTTTCGGTGTTTGAATAAGGGACACTGTTTTCCATTCTCGATCCTTTTTCTACCTTTGACTTGCGTTTGCGGTCACTTGGTTTTAGGCCATGATTCAGCAATCTTCAGTGCCAGAGGTATGATTGATAGTTGTGTTTGATTTATTGTTATGGTCACTATCCCCTTCCTACTTGAAGCTACAGCGGTGTTGGCTACGTTGGTTCACACCGATCGCATCGTCTGCCTATGCTCATGGGGATGAACTCACTTGCCGCCTACCTGCAACTCCAAGTGATTTGGGTATATGAATTATTGATCTTATGTCAATATATCGTATCAATATCATAGGTTAATATTCTGTCAACTTTTAGTTACGTTTTCGGTGGAGTTACTAAGCTCAAGCGATGCATAAAGTGCCGATCATCCCTCTTACTATCAATCTGCAACTTGACCCCATTTAAGTATATAATGCGGCGTTTTTTCCTGATGAGACAATAATAATGGCGATGATTGAATACCATCCCCCCACCGATCCGTGGATAGATGTGGTGTATGAAGATGAGTATATTTTGGCGGTCAATAAACCGTCAGGATTACTCTCTGTGCCCGGCAAACATATTGAGCATTATGACAGTATGTGGAGTCGTTTGGTGGCTGAGCATTCTGAAATCCAAGTCGTGCATCGTTTAGATATGTCGACGTCAGGTTTAATGCTGTTTGCTAAGAATAAATACATGGAAGCGGCGCTGAAAAAGCAGTTTCAGTATCGATTAACTCATAAAGTCTACTATGCGCGAGTATGGGGCAAACTTGAGCAGCAGCAAGGTGAAGTTGATTTACCATTAATTTGCGATTGGCCGAATCGTCCGCGACAAAAAGTCTGTTTTGAGCATGGTAAAGCATCGAAAACCTTGTATCAGGTGGTTAAGCAAGAGGAGCAGACAACGATTGTTCGTTTGTTTCCTGTCACGGGGCGTTCTCATCAGTTACGGGTACATATGTTAGCGATTGGGCATCCGATAGTCGGTGACGAGTTTTATGCTTCTCCGGAGGCATTAGCTTTTTCTGATCGATTAGCCCTGCACGCTGCAGAACTCAGTTTTTATCATCCACGCAGTCATTGGCTGCGAACCATTTTTGTACCGTGTGATTTCTATCCCGAAGCTGAGGCGGTGATCTTGGATCATTTTGATCCAGAAAGAAAACTACCGGATTATAAAACTCTACCTCGTCCTTAATGTGATTGAACGAGACGAAGTGAAGTAATCAATGTGCGATTAAAGTGATTTGAGGGAGTGGTTTATGTCATTACTTAACATGGTGTTTTTGGATCGAGCGACGATCCCTCGTCATATTGATCTTCCCGATCTGAGCGTTGCTCACCAGTGGCGAGAGTATGATTTTACGACGCCTGAGCAGGTGCTTGAGCGCATCGGTGACGCTGATATCGTGATCACTAATAAAGTGGTACTCACTCGCGAGATACTGGCTCAACTGCCGAAACTCAAGTTGGTCGCGATTTCTGCAACAGGTACGAATAATGTTGATTTACCGGCGTGTCGTGAGCTAAATATTGCGGTGTGTAATGTGCAGGGGTACGCGACTCAATCGGTCCCTGAACATGTTATTGCGATGATGTTTGCTTTAAGGCGCAATCTCTTTGGGTATCATCAAGATATTGCTGCCGGAGAGTGGCAACGCAATAAGCAGTTCTGTTTCTTTACTCATCCGATTGGTGATATTGCCGGTAGTGTGATGGGTATTATTGGTGGTGGATCGCTCGGTAAAGCAACGGCAGCCCTAGCTCAAGCATTAGGGATGCAAGTGATGTTTGCAGAACACAAAGGTGCTGAGTCTTGCCGTGAAGGGTATGTTCGTTTTGAGCAGGTATTAACGACGGCTGATGTATTAACACTGCATTGTCCTTTAACGGCAGCGACCACCCATTTAATCAGTCAGCCAGAGTTGGCGTTAATGAAACCGAATGCGCTGGTTATTAATACCGGTCGAGGGGGATTAATTGATGAAGTGGCTCTGGTGGATGCGTTAAAGCAACGTCGTATTGCTGGAGCTGGGGTGGATGTGTTTACTCAAGAGCCCGCTGACATGGGGAATCCACTGATTGCCAATATGGACTTACCGAATTTATTACTCACTCCACATGTTGCTTGGGGAAGTGATAGTGCGATTCAACGTCTGGTGACGATACTAATCGCTAATATCGAGGCATTTATTGCTGGAAAGTCGCAAAATAGGTTGGTTTAGTTACAGGTTATAAAGAGAAAGGCAGCGTTATTGCTGCCTTTCTTGTTAAGTAAAGATGATATTTATAAAGCGCTGATAGTGGCTTTTTGTTCGATTAACTTCACTAGGGTTTCTTGATAGCTATTGAGTTTGTCACGCTCGACAGCAACCACCGCTTCTGGGGCTTTAGCGACAAACCCTTGATTGCTCAGTTTGCCTTCGATGCGTTTGATCTCGCCTTCGGTTTTGGCGATTTCTTTCGCTAGACGCTCAAGTTCAGCTTGTTTATCAATCAATCCTGCCATCGGGATCATCAATTCCGATTTGCCGACCAGTGCGGTAGCACAAGCTGGCGTTACTTCATTGCTTTCGATCACTCGTACGGACTCAAGTTTGGCGAGAGAAATCAGCACAGGTTTATTGGCTTCAACGCGTGAGGCATCTTCTTCGCTAGCAACTTTTAACATTACCGATAAAGGTTTGCCCGGATTAATGTCATATTCAGCACGTAGGTTACGAATGCTGGTAATAAAGGCTTTTACCCATTCAATATCATCCAGTGCCTGTTGATTAAAGTTCTCTGGATTATATTGAGGTAGTGCTTGGAGCATGATGGTCTCGCCCTCAACCCCGTCAACCAGAGGCTTGATGCTTTGCCAGATGGTTTCGGTAATATAAGGGATCACCGGGTGAGCCAAACGCAGTGTTTTTTCGAGAACGGTAATAAGGGTGCGACGCGTACCGCGTTGCTGAGCTTCAGACCCTTTCCAAAGAATGGGTTTGGTTAGCTCTAGATACCAGTCACAGAATTGGTTCCAGATAAACTCGTATAAGGTATTTGCAGCCATATCTAATCGGAAATTATTGATATGGTTATTAAACTCTTTGGCTGCTAGCTCAAACTGGGATTCAATCCACTTGTCGGCCAGTGAGTACTCGATCTCACCAACAGTAAACCCACAGTCTTGCGCTTCGGTATTCATTAACACGTAACGGCTGGCATTCCACAACTTATTACAGAAGTTACGGTAGCCCTCTAAGCGTTTCATATCCCAGTTAATATCACGACCGGTTGAAGCCATGGCTGCTAGCGTGAAGCGCAGTGCGTCGGTTCCATAAGGTTCGATACCGCTTTCAAACGTTTTACGCGTGTTTTTCTCGATTTTAGCGGCAAGTTGAGGCTGCATCATGTTGCCACAACGTTTCTCAACTAATGACTCTAGATCAATACCATCGATCATATCGATAGGATCGAGGACATTACCTTTCGATTTTGACATTTTATCGCCATTTTCATCACGGATAAGGCCGGTGACATAAACGGTTTTAAATGGGACTTGAGGTTTGCCATGTTCATCTTTACAGAAATGCATGGTCATCATGATCATCCGTGCTACCCAGAAGAAAATAATGTCAAAGCCTGTCACCAATACATCTGATGGATGGAAGGTTTTTAGTGCATCGGTATTTTCTGGCCAGCCTTGTGTACCAAACGTCCAGAGAGCAGAGGAGAACCACGTATCTAACACATCGTTATCTTGCTTAAGCACTACGACTGGTGCAAGGTTGTGTTTAGTTCGGACTTCTTGTTCATCACGACCGACATAAACGTTGCCATCATTATCATACCAAGCCGGAATACGATGTCCCCACCATAGCTGACGAGAAATACACCAATCTTGTACGTCGCGCATCCAAGAGAAGTACATGTTTTCGTACTGCTTAGGCACAAACTGGATGTCACCGTTTTCGACGGCTTCGACGGCTGTTTTTGCTAATGGAGCTGTGCGCACATACCATTGATCGGTCAGCATCGGTTCAATTACGACACCACCACGATCACCGTACGGTACGGTCAGATCATGATCTTTGATTTCATCCAGTAAGCCCAGTTCGGTAAATTCAGCAACGATTGCTTTGCGTGCGGCAAAACGCTCCATACCGTGGTATTTTTCTGGAAGCTCACTGCTGTACACATCACTTGCTTCACCATTACTATTAAACACTTCGGAAGCATCACGAATGTTGGCATCAAAGGTGAGAATGTTGATCATCGGTAATTGATGGCGTTTACCCACTTCATAGTCATTGAAGTCATGAGCTGGAGTGATTTTTACACAACCCGTGCCTTTTTCCATATCGGCGTGCTCATCGGCAACGATAGGAATGCGGCGATTGACGATAGGGAGTAAAATTTCTTTACCGATCAATGCTTGGTAACGAGGATCTTCAGGGTTAACCGCGACACCAGTATCACCGAGCATGGTTTCAGGACGAGTGGTGGCGACGACGATATAATCTTTACCGTCCGCGGTTGTAATACCATCGGCTAACGGATAGCGGAAATGCCACATGTGGCCTTTGATATCTTTATTTTCAACTTCAAGATCGGAAATCGCGGTGTGCAGTTTTGGATCCCAGTTAACAAGACGTTTGCCACGATAGATCAAATCATCTTCATACAAACGAACAAACACTTCTTGCACGGCATTTGATAGGCCGTCGTCCATGGTAAAGCGTTCACGCTCCCAATCGACGGAAGCCCCTAGACGACGTAGCTGTTGAGTAATCGTACCGCCAGATTCAGCCTTCCACTCCCAAATCTTGTCGATAAACGCTTCACGACCATAATCATGCTTCGTTTTGCCTTCTTCTGCAGCAATTTTGCGTTCAACGACCATTTGGGTAGCGATACCGGCGTGATCCGTTCCAACTTGCCATAAGGTATTTTTACCCTTCATGCGCTCGCAACGGATCAAAGTATCCATGATGGTATCTTGGAAGGCGTGACCCATATGAAGGCTACCAGTGACGTTCGGTGGCGGGATCATAATGCTGTACGCTGGCTTTGAAGTGTCACCGTGTGGCTTAAAGTAGCCGTTCTCTTCCCAAGTCTGATAGAGAGCTTGTTCGATTGCTGTTGGGTTATATGTCTTTTCCATAGTGCTCTTAAATGGATACTGTGAATGGTTAATCTTAGTCAAACTTCATAAGTGAAGGATCTTGGTCAAGATCGCCTTAACTATAAGGTTTGACCTACGGATGCTGTAGCTCGACAGTTTGTAACTGATAGCCTGCTTGACGATAGATTTTATATCGTTCACGTGCCAGCTGCTTGGTTTTTTCTTCGCAGGGGACGAAGTCTACCACCTCTCTAAAGGCGTTCGCAAAGGTTGTATGATTATCGGCCAGATTTATTACCAATTGGCGGTTGTAGCTTGGCTTCACTCCGTGATAACCAATCTCAATCGGAGTGCCATATTTGGGACCTTCACCGATCAGGTTATGAGCGATAAACTGAGTGGGCTCAACTTGCCAAAAGCGTTCCGCTAACTGTTCTGCGTGAAGCTGGTCTTGGCAATGTACGTACACCTTGGCACCTTGCCGAGCAAAA
This sequence comes from Vibrio sp. A8-1, assembly GCF_013048685.1. Taxonomy (NCBI): domain Bacteria; kingdom Pseudomonadati; phylum Pseudomonadota; class Gammaproteobacteria; order Vibrionales; family Vibrionaceae; genus Vibrio; species Vibrio sp. A8-1. Next base: position 6,625 of record NZ_VHTC01000001.1, on the reverse strand, counting down.
TGGTGCGCTAGGTAAACAATATAGTGCTCAAATCCTGTAATGGTCGCTTGAGGGCTATCATTAGCAATTAAATAAAAGGTTGCGGTTGCCATTGGTTACCTCACATTGATTGCAATAAAAAAGGGCCGTTTGGCCCTTTTTGAGGTTTATTCCTCGCTATCGTGGCCACTACGATTGAGGAGAAATTGCACTAACATCGAGACTGGACGTCCAGTCGAACCTTTGGCGGCTCCCGATTTCCAAGCTGTACCAGCCACATCAATATGTGCCCAATTATATTTCTTGGTAAACTTCGATAAGAAACATCCTGCGGTGATGGCACCACCTGGACGACCGCCGATATTAGCCATATCAGCAAACGGGCTCTTTAATTGTTCATGATATTCATCTGCTAGCGGTAAACGCCAAGCACGATCACTCGATTGCTCAGAGGCGTTGATCAACTCATGAGCCAGAGGGTTATGGTTCGACATAACGGCACTGATGTGATGACCAAGAGCAATGACGCAAGCTCCCGTTAAGGTTGCGACATCAATGACGCAATCGGGTTCAAAACGCTCAACATAAGTTAGCGCATCACACAGTACTAATCGCCCTTCAGCATCGGTATTCAATACTTCAACGGTTTGGCCTGACATGGTAGTAAGGATATCGCCTGGGCGATAGGCATTACTGCCAGGCATATTTTCACAACCAGCCAAAATACCCACCACATTAATGGGTAGATTCAGCTTTGCCAGTGCCTTCATGGCACCAAACACTGAAGCTGCGCCACACATGTCGTATTTCATCTCATCCATGGCTTCGCCTGGTTTGAGTGAGATACCGCCTGAATCAAAGGTTAAGCCTTTACCAACCAGCACAATCGGTTTTGCTGTTGGGTCTGCGTGTCCTTTATATTCGATCACCGACATCATGGATTCATTTTTCGAACCTCGGCCTACCGCTAAATAAGACGTCATACCGAGTTTTTCCATCTCTTCTTCACCAATGATTTTGGTGGTGATGGTCGGATAATCGTCCGCTAAACGACGGGCTTGAGAAGCCAAATAGGCTGGGTTGGCGATATTCGGTGGCATATTACCAAGATCTTTACTGGCTTTCACACCAGAAGCAATGGCTAAACCATGGTTGATGGCTCGTTCACCTAAGCTTAATTCTCGGCGAGTTGGAACATTAAATACCAGCTTACGCAGTGGGCGACGAGTTTCTGGCTTAACACTTTTAAATTGATCAAAGGTATACAAACCATCTTTGGTTGCTTCTACGGCTTGACGAACTTTCCAGTAGGTGTCGCGGCCTTTAACGTGTAACTCAGTTAAGAAGCATACTGCTTCCATTGAGCCAGTTTCGTTAAGAGTGCTAATGGTTTTTTGGATGATCTCTTTATATTGACGTTCACCCAGTTCACGCTCTTTACCACAACCTACCAGTAATACTCGTTCAGACAAGACTCCCGGAACTTGATGCAACAGCAACATCTGGCCCGGTTTTCCTTCTAGATCACCGCGACGCAATAGTGAACTGATGTAGCCATCACTGATTTTATCAAGCTGTTCTGCTACTGGAGAAAGTCGGCGTGGTTCAAAAACCCCCACCACAATGCATGCACTGCGTTGTTTTTCTGGGCTACCACTTTTAACACTGAACTCCATGCGTACTCCTACATCCTAAAGACAAATAGAACTAAATGTTAGATAATGCATTCTTACTTGATGAATCCGTTAATGGATCAACCTATAGTTTAGGTGTTCTAACAGATAGCGAAATTTTAAAAAAATAAAAGGTTCAACGGGAAATTATAGTGATTCAATCAAAAAAACAAGTTTTGCATAGGTTATTTCAGCGTGATTATTGTTAGATATTTGATCCGAGAGACATTAAAGAGCCAGTTTGCGATCTTTTTCGTGCTGTTTTTAGTGTTTTTGAGCCAAAAATTCATTCGTGTTCTCGCTGATGCTTCGGATGGTGAAATTCCTGCGCGAATGATCCTATCAATCGTCGCGTTAAATATGCCAGCGATGGGATTGCTCATGCTGCCGCTGAGCTTATACATCGGTATTCTGCTGACCTTTGGTCGCTTGTACGCAGAAAGCGAAATCACCGTAATGAACGCAACGGGTATCGGAAATAAGTTTCTGATCCGCGCCGCGCTTTACTTAGCGATCATTACCTCAAGTGCCGCGGCTTTTAATGCTTTTTGGTTATCGCCATGGAGCCAAGATAAAGAAGCTCAACTCATTGAACAGTTAGCGGCGGAAAGTAGCGTTGATTTATTACAAAAAGGTCAATTTCAGCGCTCGCCAGATGGTTCATCAGTGGTTTTTATTGATAACATCGAAAATAGAAAGTTACAGAATGTTTTTGTCGCACAGCTTGCCCCCCGTCAATCGATTTTACCTAGCGTGATGTTTTCTGATTCTGGCGAAGTCAAAGAATTGAGTGATGGCCGGCAGATGATCACTATGCATAATGGCGTTCGTTATGAAGGGGTTCCGACGCGATTAGACTATATGATCACGCGTTTTGATCAATACGAAGGTCTCATTGGTCAACGCTCGGTCAAGGCTAAAGGACGTGATTGGCAAGAGACGCCGACTTTAGCTTTGATTCGGAATCCGGATCCGCGTGCGCAAGCAGAGCTGCAATGGCGTATTTCATTGGTATTGTGTATTCCACTATTAACAATGTTGGTGGTGCCACTGTCGGCAGTCAATCCGAGACAGGGACGATTCGCCAAAATGGGCCCTGCCATTTTGATTTATTTAACCTATTTCTTAACCATCAGTGCCATGAAATCGGCTTTAGAAGATGGAACGATTCCGATTGAAATCGGTATGTGGCCCATCAACGCCGCCTTGTTATTTGCAGCGATTATTGCAAATACCTTGGATAGCGTATGGGTAAGAAAGATAAAAGACAAATTCAGACCAAAGCGCAAGGTGGCCTAATTCGTGTTTAAAATTTTAGATTGGTATATCGGGCGAACCATTATTGCAACCACAACTCTTGTACTGGTGACCTTCGTGGGCTTGTCCGGCATTATTAAATATGTTGAACAGTTAAGAAAAGTTGGCGATGGCAGCTATGATCTTTTGCAAGCCTTGTTTTTTGTGCTGTTAAGTGTGCCGCGTGATGTGGAAATGTTTTTTCCTATGGCAGCGCTACTGGGTGCGCTCATCGGTTTAGGAGCCTTAGCCGCCAGTTCAGAATTAGTGGTGATGCAAGCCTCTGGCTTTTCTAAATTAGATATCGGTTTATCGGTGCTCAAAACCGCGATTCCCTTAATGATTATTGTTACGTTACTGGGTGAATGGGGCGCTCCTCAAGCTCAAAAAATGGCGCGTGATATGCGCGCCTTCGCAACCTCTGGTGGTAATATCCTTTCCGTAAGGACAGGTGTATGGGCCAGAGACGCCAATGATTTTATCTTTGTTGCGAAGATTGATAATGAACGCCTCTATGGTCTGAATATGTGGCGTTTTGATGAGCAGAAACAGCTTCGTCATGTGGTATTTGCTGAACAGGTGGATTATTTAGGTGATAATCATTGGTTAATGAAACAAGTACAGATAACTGATTTACAAGATAATGTGGTTCTGACCAAACAATATTTAGATGTCTACCAATGGCGTACGGCCTTAGCACCCGATAAATTAGCGGTTGTGACGGTTAAACCTGAAGAGCTCGCCTTAAGTGGTCTGTATGATTATGTTCATTACTTGAAAGCCTCTGAGCAAGACGCCTCTCGTTATGAATTAGCCTTGTGGCGTAAATTGACTCAACCATTCTCGATTGGTGTGATGATGTTGATGGCATTGTCATTTATTTTTGGTCCACTGCGCAGCGTAACCATGGGAGCGAGAATTCTTTCTGGGGTGATTGCGGGTTTCACTTTTTACATTTCCAGTGAGTTTTTTGGTCCATTAAGCTTAGTTTACGGTTTCCCCCCAGCTTTTGGTGCTATTGCCCCTAGCTTGGTCTTTCTCACGATTGCCGTTATGTTATTACGTCGTAAGTTGTAGAATGAAACAAAGAAGGGGAGATAATTTATCTCCCCCTTATTCTTTTCGAGCAAGATACCTTTCTTTTTACAGCTCAACGCCGCTTGGTTATACGTTTCAACGAGATTGATTGACTACAACCACTTCTGTCTTCGCCCATATATCTTGAAAACTGCGTTTTTGTGGATCAATCAGCACCGTTAGATTCCCTAATCCTAGCCCTGCAGTTGCAAGCCGAATAAGAGCTTGTGTGGTCGTAATTAAGCTACCGTCTTGATTACGGACCAAGATCTTTGATGCTTTCATGCCTAAGGTTTGCCCATACTTGGTCCAACAATAAACAAAAAAGTAAATCCAAATGGTAGCCAAATACAAGGTATAGGCTGGACTGAAAGTGGGATGACGAGTTAAAAATTGGCTGACATTTTGATAAGGGCCATAACTTAGGACACCAATGGCGACTAAGGTTTCTAAAATAACCATTATCATACCGCCCGCGACGATCAATAAAGAAACAACAATCAATGAATCATAGAGTAGAGCGGTCAATCGGCGGAAAAATCCGGCTGACAGTAAGGTTGAAGTTTTATTCATAGTCGTCTGTGTAAAGTGCGATAAATGACCATCAGCATATCGGTAGTTTGTCGCTCTGGAAAGAGAGTTAGAAAAACAAGAGGTGTTGTGGCGAAATATTCAGCAAACGATTTGTTTTTCAATATTTTTTTATTGCGCTAGCGTCGTTCTTACGTATAATGCCGAACATCAGATGGCAATAGCCAAGATGCCGATGTGGTGAAATTGGTAGACACGACGGATTCAAAATCCGTTTCCTTCGGGAGTGGCGGTTCAAGTCCGCCCATCGGTACCATTATTTATACAACAAAGCCTCGACGAAAGTCGGGGCTTTGTTGTTTCTGAAGCAACCACATCGATATTTTCAATTTCATGCCGCTAATATGTTAACCGCAAGCACAGTTAGCGACCTCTGAGGGTGATCTTGCCCTGCGTATCTCCTACACTAGAAAAAATTCTATTTTGTTGGTCCTGATCGTGGCAAGTACAAGCATAAAAATCACCGTCGATAGATTGCAGCCAGGTTTACATATTCGCTTACCAGTTAAATGGAATGAGCATCCTTTCTTATTTAATAGTTTTAAAATTCAGTCCATTGAACAAATTCAGTTGATCAAGCACTTGGGCATACAGCATGTCTTTTTAAATCCCGCACAAAGTGATACTTCGCCTTTACCTCTCGATAGTGAGTCTCAAACAGTAGCAGAACCGACGGATCTTGATGAACAGGCGGATAAACTCTGGCAGGAGAAAGAACAGCGGATAGAGAAACTCAATCGTTATCGTCGCCAAGTATTAGAGTGTGAAAAAGAGTTCGAACGTTCTTTGGCGCGTATGCGAGCAATTATGAATAAAATTCGTAGTCGCCCGGCTGATGCTATTGATGAAGCCAGTGCCTTAGTTGAAGAGATCGTCGACAAGTTATTGAGTGATGAGAATGTTACTTTGCACTTAATGAATAGTAAAAGTGAATTTGAAGATATCTATTTCCATTCACTGAATGTTTCGGTGATCTCAATGATGATCGCTAAAGCTAAAGGGCTCACAGAGCAACAAATCAAACAAATTGCTTTTGCAGCACTATTTCATGACATTGGTAAAATAAGAGTACCGAGTGCGATTGTACGTAAAACCACTCCGCTCACTGAACCAGAGAAAAATTATCTTAAGCTACACACAAAATATGGCTTAGAAATGGTGAGTAGTTTTGAAGCTTTTCCAGAAAGCGCAAAAATTGTTATTGAGCAGCACCATGAGTTAAGCGATGGTTCTGGATACCCTAAAGGTCTTAAAGAAGCCGATATTGATGAATTAGCTCAAGTCATTTCGGTTGCGAATGCATTTGATAATCTGTGTCATCCAGCGATTGCCAGCGAGCAAAAAATTCCTTATATCGCACTTTCTTATCTATATAAAAATGCCAAGCATCTTTATAACCAGGAAAACTTAAGTATTTTAGTGAAATTTATGGGGGTATATCCACCAGGTACAGTAGTGCAATTGTCGAATCATGCTATTGGCTTGGTGATATCCGTCAATGCTAAGCAGCTATTATCGCCGAATGTATTGATTTATGATCCTTCGGTTCCTAGAACACAAGCGCCGATTATCGATCTCGCCGATAAGGAAATAAAAATCCTGAGTGCAATTTTGCCACATAAGCTTCCTGATAACATTCGTGATTACTTAAACCCAAGAGCTCGTATTTCCTATTTCTTTGACAGTGATGATTAGTTATCCACAGGAAGGTGTGGGTAATATGTTGGCTATATGATGATAAGTGGTAGGTAAATAATGGCTTGCTGGTTATTTGCGCAAACAGTGTTTTTTTCGGGAAAATTTAAAATTTACGCTTGCCAAGTTTATCGAACTCCCTATAATGCGCCCTCACTGACACGGCAGACGCCGCAAGGCTTCAGGTAGTGTTGGTTGAGGGAAAGCTTCTAAAAAAGAAAATTTGAAAAAGTGTTTGACTCTTCAAATTAACTCGCTAGAATTCACCTCCGCTTCGAAGCTCAACGAGAGATTCGCAAGCCAGCTCTTTAACA